>JAYVBO010000314.1:0-3558 GCA_043750435.1 Betaproteobacteria bacterium
ATCAACCAAAGCCTGGTCGGCGTGATCTTGCAGGCCCGCCGGCATGCCGACATCCGCCGCGTCTACGGCGCGCGCCACGGCGTGCGCGGCATCATCAACGAAGACTTTCTCGACCTGACCGGCGAGACCGTGGCCAACCTGGAAGGCGTGGCCGCCACGCCGGCCGCGGCCCTGGGCAGCACGCGCGACAAACCCGACCTGGCCTACTGCCGCGAGATGTTCAAGGTGCTGGCCGCGCACGAGATCGAACACTTCTTCAACATCGGCGGCAACGACTCTTCCGACACCGTGCGCATCGTGGCCGAAGAGGCCGCCAAGGCGGGCTATCCGCTGCGCTGCATCCACATTCCCAAGACCATCGACAACGACCTGGTGCTGAACGACCACACGCCCGGCTTTGCCAGCGCGGCGCGCTACGTGGCCCAGGCTTTTGCCGGCGCCAACCTGGACAACGCGGCGCTGCCCGGCGTCTACCTGGGCGTGGTGATGGGCCGGCATGCGGGCTTCCTGACGGCCGCCGCCGCGCTGGGCCGCAAGTACGCGGGCGACGGCCCGCATCTGATCTACCTGCCCGAGCGCAATTTTTCGATCGATCAATTCCTGAGCGACGTGAAGGCGGTTCACGAACGCCTGGGCCGCTGCGTCATCGCGGTCAGTGAAGGCATACACGACGCCTCGGGCCGCTCCATCGCCGAGCAACTGGCGCCCAACGTGGAGCGCGACGCCCACGGCAATGTGCAGCTCAGCGGCACCGGCGCGCTGGCCGACCTGCTGTGCAACGAGATCAAGGCCCGCTTAAGCATCAAGCGCGTGCGCGGCGACACCTTCGGCTATGTGCAGCGCAGCTTCCTGGGTTGCGTCAGCGATGTCGATCAGCGTGAAGCGCGCGAGGTCGGCGAGAAGGCCGTGCAGTACGCGATGTGGGGCCAGACCAGCGGCTCGGTGGCCATCCAACGGGTGGGGCACTACGCGGTGGACTACGCGCTGCTGCCGCTGGAAGCCGTGGCTGGCAAGACGCGCACCATGGAAGCCGAACTGATCAGCGCCTGCGGCACCGACGTGACCGAAGCCTTTCACGCCTACCTGCGGCCGCTGCTGGGCCACGGCTTCCCCGAGACCTTCAAGCTGCGCGCGCCGGCCGTGCTCAAGGTGCTGAAGCCGTGATGCGGCTCGCGATGGGCGGCGGCTGACAGGCCGCGCTCAGCTGCCCACTTTGTTCGGGCTGCGCCAGGCGCGCTCAAACGGCAGGCGCCAGGCGTGCGGCGCGATCAGCTGGTGGATGGACTTCGGTCCCCACGAGCCGGGTTCGTACAGCCGCACCGGCGGCGGCGCTTCCAGCAGCGGCGTTGAAACCTGCCACAGCCGCTCGATGCCTTCGGCCGTGGTGAACAGCGTGTGGTCGCCGCGCATGGCGTCCAGGATCAGCCGTTCGTAGGCTTCCAGCACCTCGCCGATCAGCCCCGTGTCGTGCATGGCGAACTGCAGGCTCAGCTTGTCCAGACGCATGCCCGGGCCAGGGCGCTTGCCGTAGAAAGACAGGCTCATCTTCGAAGCATCGGCCAAGTCGAAGGTCAGGTGGTCAGGGCCCTGCGCGCCGACGCCCGAACCCGGCGGGAACATGCTTTTCGGCGGTTCGCGAAAGGCGATGGAAATGATGCGCTGGCCTTCGGCCAACTTCTTCCCGGTGCGCAGGAAGAAGGGCACGCCGGCCCAACGCCAGTTGTCGATGTAGCACTTCAGCGCAATGAAGGTCTCGGTCTCGCTCTCGGGGTCGACGCCGTCCTCATTGCGGTAGCCGGTGTACTGGCCGCGCACCACGTCGGCCGGCTGTATCGGCAGCATGCTGCGGAAAACCTTGTTCTTTTCTTCACTGATGGGTTGCGGTTCCAGCGAGGTGGGCGGCTCCATGGCCATGAAGCCCAGGATCTGGAACAGGTGGGTGACCACCATGTCGCGGTAGGCGCCGGTCTGTTCGTAGAAGGCGCTGCGCTTGCCCAGACCCAGGGTCTCGGGCACGTCGATCTGCACGTGGTCGATGAAGTTGCGGTTCCAGATCGGCTCGAACAAGCCGTTGGCGAAACGGAAGGCCAGGATGTTCTGCGCCGGCTCTTTGCCCAGGAAGTGGTCGATGCGAAAGATCTGGTCTTCGGCGAACACCTCATGCAGCTTGCGGTTCAATTTCACCGCGCTGGTCAGGTCGGTGCCGAAAGGCTTTTCCATCACGATGCGCGAACGCTCGACCAGTTGCGCTTCGCCCAGCATCCGCACCGCAGGCAGAGCCGAACTCGGCGGCACGCTCAGGTAGTGCAAGCGGCGGCTCTCGCCGGAGAAACTCAGTTCGGCGACATCGACCGCGGCCTTCAAGGCGGCAGGCCCGGCGGCCAGCGGCACATAGTCCAGGCAGCGCGCGAAAGCGTCCCAATCGGCGTCGTTGACCTTGCGCGCGAAGAACTCGTTGAGGGCGGTGCGGGTGAAGGCGAGAAAGCCGTCGGCGTCCATGTCGTCGAGCGACACACCGACGATGCGGCAACCCGGGATGAAGCCTGCGCTGACCAGGTGGTACAGGCCCGGCAGCAGCTTGCGCCGCGCCAGATCGCCGGTGGCGCCGAAGAGCACCACCACTTGCGCAAACTGCGGGCCGACGCCGGGGGGGATCTTGGCCATGGACGCTCCTGTTGCCGTTCGACTTGCGGTGGCCCAGAAGGTTTAGCAAGGTTCAGGCTCGATGCGAGCACGCGGGTCGCATCGGCCGGCCGGCAGGCGCCGCAGCGGCCCGCCGGCTGCAGCCGCCGTCTTACTTGGCGGCCTTCTTGGCAGCGGCCTTGGGGGCGGCCTTCACGACAGGCTTCACAGCCGCCTTGACGGCCGCCTTCTTGGCGGCCGGTGCCTTAGCGGCAACCTTCTTGGCAGCGGGCACCTTGGCCACGGCCTTCTTGGCGACCGGTGCCTTCACGGCGGCCTTCTTGGGCGCCGGTGCGGCAGCCTTGGCCTTCATGCCCATGGCCTTCTTGGCGGCGGTGGCCTCTTTCTCGATGGCCTTCTGCAGCGCCTTGGCCTTCTTCTCAGCGCTGAGTTGCAGTGAGGCCAATTGCTTGCCGGTGCTGCGCTTGGTGGCTTCCAGTTTCTTCTCGGCGGCCTTCACCGACTTCTCGGCGGCAGCGCCGGCCTTGGACAGTTGGGCTTGGGCGGCGGCGAGTTGCTTTTCAGCGGCCTTCACCAGGCTGCTGATGGTGGCTTGGACCTTGGCGCCTTGCTTCATCACGCTCTTCTTGGCCTTGCCCATGCTGGCCGACACGGCGTCGCCCATGGCTTCGATCTTGTGCGACACGGCGGTGCCCACTTCCTTCGCGGCGGCGCCGAGGTGCGCGCCAGCGGTTGCGAGTTCAGACTTCTTGGTGGTCTTGCGGGTGGCCATGTTCTTCCTTTGATGTGAACAGTTGTCTGCGAAATTTTGCAGTGCCCGCGAATCTACGCTGTGCAGCGCACCTTTCACGCGCGCATAGCGCATCTTTGCAGCGCGTTCGCAACACTATCTGCGTTACGTGAACCGAACAGGGG
>JAYVBO010000315.1:0-3557 GCA_043750435.1 Betaproteobacteria bacterium
GTCCCGGTCGACCTGTACCGAAGCCGCCGGCCGCACGGTGGTGCCTTCGTTCGTGGCCGACGCCCCCACCGGCGAAAACAGCGCATTCGACCAGCCCCCCACCCGCAGCCGCAAGTGCCAGCGCATGCCCGCCGGCAGGCTGGCGTTTTGCAGCGGCATCACGGTGGCGCCACCGCCTTGGCCGGGCAGTTCGATGAACACGGTGAAGGCCACGTGGTCGAAGCCGTTGGCCGGGTTCCAGGCGGTGGTGATGCTGGCCATCTCCAGGTCCAGTTGCAGCGCGCCTTTCGATTCCGACACCCGCACGCGGCGCAGGTCCATCTGCCGGTTGTCGCCCCAGCCGGCGTCGCTGGGGTAGGCGTATTGCCCGTTCGGCCCCCTGTCGTCGCCGATGGGGTCAGCCACGTCGGCGCGCACTTGCCAGGCCGCTTGCACCGCCGAGCCGCCCGAAGCGCCGAACAGGGGCTCGGCGGGCGGTGCTGCGCGGCGGGCCGTCACGCGCCAGACCTGCCCACTGCGCGGTGGCAGGTTCACCGTCAAGCGCCCGCGCACACCCACCACCCGGGGTGCCGGCTTGCCGTCCAGCCCGTACGACCCGTGCAGCACCGTGCCGGCGGGCAAACCGGTGGCCAACTGGGTCCGCACGACCTCGTCGTCGGCCGTGTTGAAGACCACCAGCGCCGCCTGCCCCCGGTGGTCGATGCGCCAGGCCAGGGCCCCGGGCGCGCCGGGTTCGCCGCCCTGCGCGGCCAGCACCGTGGGCGTGCCGCGCGTGAACAGCTTGTGGCTGCGGCGCAGCGCGCTCATCCCGGCGATGGCACGGTACAGCGGCGCCGCCGTGTCGTAGCGGTCGCGCCCGCCTGAGGCGAAACCGGCCGCGAACATCGCGCCGCGCTGCTCGGTGAAACCTTGTTCGGTGCCGTAGTAGATGACCGGGATGCCGGGCAAGGTCATCAGCGCCAGCAGCGCCTGCTTCAGCCCGGCCTCGTTGCCACTGGCCAGGAAGCGGTCGACATCGTGGTTGTCCACGAAGGTGGGCATGAGATGCGGTCGTGCGTGCAACTTCATCATCTGCGTGATGCGCTGCCCCAGTTCGGCCGGCGGGCGGCCCCGGGCGAAGACATCGCCCAGGGCGCCGTAGAGCGGAAAGTTCAACATGCCCGGCAGCAGGGGCTGGCCGTTGGCGGCAGTCATGTAGCGCTCGATCTTGCGCATCGCCGCGTCCTGCCCGGGCGGGTCGACAGCGAAACCTTCGCCGAAAACGTGGAACTGCCGCCGGCCGGTGCGCCGCGCCACCTCGGCCACGCCGGGCGCCTGCGGGTCGCGGGCGTGCAGGAAGTTGGTGAAGTAGTCGGGCGGCACGTAGAAGGCGGTGTCCACGCGAAAGGCATCGACGCCGACTTCGCGTATCCAGTAGCCATAGCTGCGCCGCAGCGCGTGGCGCACCTCGGCGTTTTCGGTGTTCAGGTCGTCGAGGCCCGACATCTGGAAGGTCTGCTCCTGCAGCGGGTCGCCGAAGTCGCGCACATCGGGTGTCCAGTGGTAGATGCCTTGCCGCTGCTGCGCCGGGTCGCGCGGGTCGTTGCGGTCAAAGGGCGACTGCGACGGCCGCGCCACCGGCGCCGTGCGGTCGTGCGGCTCGTAGCCCTGCGCCAGGTCGGCCGGGTTCCAGCGGTCGCGGTAGGTGAAGAAGTTGCCGGTGTGGTTGACGACGATGTCCTGCACCAGAAACATCCCCGACCGGTGCAGCGCGCTGGACAGCCGTTGGTAGTCGGCCAGGCCGCCCAGGTGGCGGTCCACCTGCATGAAGTTCTCAGCCCAGTAGCCGTGGAAGCCGGTATAGCCGCCATCCGGGGCCACCCACTGGTTGGCCACTGGCGGTGTGATCCACAGCGCCGTGGCGCCCAGGCCGCGGATGTAGGCCAGGCGCTGCGTCAGCCCGGCCAAGTCGCCCCCGTTGTAGCGCGTGCCATCGCCGGCCTTGAACTCGCCGGCGCCCTGGTCGTTGTTGGCCGGGTTGCCGTCGGCAAAGCGGTCGGTCAGCGCGAAAAAGACGATCTGGTCGCGCCAGTCGGGCGAGGCCACGTGCAGCCTCAAGCCGGGGGCAACGCGCGGTGCCGCACCGGGCGCAGCGCGGGCGGCCAAAGCGCCGAAGAGGCCAGCCAGCACCAGCCACCGCGCCAGCCCACATCGCAGTCTGTTGTTTTTAGACACTGTAGTTTCGCTACATCGCGCATCAGTTGAATCGCAGCCAGCACCGACACGGTGCTGCCGAACCAGTGTAGACCGTCCACTTTTCCCCGTACAGCAAGGCCGAATGCGCCGTGGAAACCGTGGCTGCGGCGCACCGATCTAGGGTTTCCGCAGGGTGCCCGAATATCTAGTTTGGGTACACATTCCTTCCCGTACCCGATTCCAGCGCCCGTCTAAGCGGGGCCCGCACGCCCGCGCTGACGGATCGAACGTTCCCCGAGAGTCTCAGGAGACACACATGAAAAATCCGAACCCCACGCGCATCCGCTCGCGTCTACCCTTGCGCGCCACCCCGGTGGCCGCCGCCGTGGCCGCCCTGCTGTGCGCCAGTGAATTTGCCCACGCCCAGCAGGCTGCCGCCGCACCGCAAACCGTCACCGTGACGGGTATCCGGCGCGGCATTGAAAGCGCCATCGCCACCAAGCAGAACGCCGACGGCGTGGTCGAGGCGATTTCCGCCGAAGACATCGGCAAACTGCCCGACACCAGCATCGCCGAATCGCTGGCCCGCCTGCCCGGCGTGACCACCCAGCGCGACCGCAACGGCAATGCCACCAACGTCAGCATCCGCGGCCTGGGCCCGGACTTCAACGGCTACCTGCTGAACGGCCGCGAGCAGACCAGTACCGGCGACAGCCGGGCGGTGGACCTCAGCGTCTACCCGGCCGAACTGATCGGCAGCGCCACGGTCTACAAGACGTCCGACGCGTCGCTGGCCGGCTCCGGCCTGGCCGGCACCATCGACAACCGCCTGATCGACCCGCTGGCCTTTGGCGGCCGTGTCATCGCTGGCAGCGTGGTGCAGACCAAGAGCGGCGTCGGTCTGGACGTGACCGGCAAGGGCAAGCGCTACAGCTTGAGCTACATCGACCAGTTCGCCGACCGCACCCTGGGCCTGGCCATCGGCTTCGTGCATTCCGACGGCGACAGCAACTCGCTGGCCAGCGGCAGCTGGAGCCAGAACGTCAACGCCACGCTGAAGGACGGCAGCAAGGTCACCGGCGTCAGCAACCCCTTCACCGGCGGCCTGAGCGTCGAGACCGACGTCAATACCGACAAGCGCGACGGCTTCGCGGCCATCCTGAGCTACAAGCCCAACAAGAACTTCCAGTCCCAGCTGGACGTCTACTCGGGCACCATCAAGACCGGCACCAAGAAGAACGCACTCAAGGCGGGCACCAACGGCTCTGACATCACCAACGCCACCGTCTCGGGCACCACCGTCACCAGCGGCACCATCGCCATGGCGCCGGGCGCGCTGATCATCTACAGCGAAAACATCTTCGACGACGACAAGATCGATT
>JAYVBO010000316.1:0-8248 GCA_043750435.1 Betaproteobacteria bacterium
CTTGCGGGCCGGTGCGGGCGCCGGCGCGGCGGCCGCCGTGGCGATGACCTTGGCGCGTTCGCGCTGCACCTTCCAGTCTTCGTAGCCGCCTTCGTATTCGCGCCAGAAACCAGGGCGCCCGCCGTAGACCGGGTCGCCTTCCCAAGCAATGGTGCTGGTGACCACGTTGTCCAGGAAACGCCGGTCGTGGCTGACCAGGAAGACGGTGCCGCTGTAGCTCTGCAGCAGTTCTTCCAACAGCTCCAGCGTCTCGATGTCGAGGTCATTCGTCGGCTCGTCCAGCACCAGCACATTGGCCGGCAGCGCGAACAAACGGGCCAGCAGCACGCGGTTGCGTTCGCCGCCCGACAGCGTGCGCACCGGCGAATTGGCGCGCGCCGGGCTGAACAGGAAGTCGGACAAATAGCTCATCACGTGCTTGCGGCCGCCGTCGTTCTCGATCCACTCGCTGCCCGGGCTGATGGTGTCGGCCAGCGTGGCGTCCAGGTCCAGCGCCGTGCGCATCTGGTCGAAGTAGGCGACCTGCAATTTGGTGCCGCGCCGCACGCTGCCCGAGTTGGGTTCGAGTTCGCCCAGGATCAGCTTCAGCAGCGTGGTCTTGCCCGCGCCGTTGGGGCCGATCAGGCCGACCTTGTCGCCGCGCAGGATGGTGGCGCTGAACTTGTCGATGATGGTGCGCTCGCCGCCATCCGGTAAGGGGAAGCGCACCGTGGCTTCCTTCAGCTCGGCAACGATCTTGCCGCTGGCCGCGCCGGTGGTGGTTTCCAGGCGCACGCTGCCCAGGGTGTCGCGCCGCGCCTGGCGCAGTTCGCGCAGCACTTCCAGGCGCGCGATGCGGCCCACGCTGCGCGTGCGGCGGGCTTCCACGCCTTTGCGTATCCACACCTCTTCCTGCGCCAGCAGCTTGTCGGCGCGCGCAGCGGCCATCGCCTCGGCTTCGAGTTCACGCGCCTTGGCGGCTTCGAAGGCGGCCAGTTGGCCGGGGTAGTTGCGCAGGATGCCGCGGTCGAGTTCGACGATGCGCGTGGCCACCGCGTCGATGAAGGCGCGGTCGTGGCTGACCAGCAGCACGCTGCCACCAAAGTCGCGCAGCAGGCCTTCCAGCCACTGGATGGCGCTCAGGTCCAGGTGGTTGGTCGGCTCGTCCAGCAGCAGCACATCGGGCATAGCGACCAGCGCCCGGCCCAGCGCCACGCGCTTCTTCAGGCCGCCCGACAACTGCCCCACCAGCCGCGCGCCGTCCAGGTCCAGGCGGTGCAGGGTTTCATCGACACGCTGTTCCCAGGTCCAGCCCTGCAGCGCTTCAATCCGGGTCTGGATGGCGTCGAGGTCGTCGCCTTCGGCATGCGCCTCGTAGCGCTCGCGCAGCGCCTTGGCCTCGGCCACGCCTTCGCTGACGACTTCGAAGACCGTGCCCTCGGCATTCAGCACCGGTTCTTGCGGCACGTAGATGACGCGCACGCCCTGCTGCTGTTGCAGCAGGCCGTCGTCGAGCTTTTCAAGACCGGCCAGCACCTTCAGCAAGGAAGACTTGCCGGTGCCGTTGCGGCCGATCAGCGCCAGGCGGTCGCCGGCTTCGAAAGAAAGAGCCGCGCCGTCGAGCAGGGCCACGTGACCGTAAGCCAGGTGGGCGTTGGAGATAGAGAGGAGAGCCATGCCCCGATTGTCACGGCTGTCTTCGGGTTGCCCCTGATGCCCTCAGTGGAGTGCCGCCTCCAAAGCGTCGACATAGGTCTTGGCCACCGGGAAACCGGTCTGCTCGGTGATCTCGGCGAAGCCCGTCGGGCTGGTGACGTTGATCTCGGTCAGGCTGTCGCCGATGATGTCCAGGCCCACCAGCAACAGGCCGCGTGCGGCCAGGATCGGGCCCAGCGCTTCGGCGATTTCACGGTCGCGCGGGCTCAGTGGCTGGGCCACGCCCTTGCCGCCCACGGCCAGGTTGCCGCGAATTTCAGAACCCTGCGGGATGCGGGCCAGCGAAAACGGCACCGGCACGCCACCAATCACCAGCACCCGCTTGTCGCCCTTGACGATCTCCGGCAGGTACTTCTGCACCATCAAGGTCTGCGCGCCGCCCAAGTTCAGCGTTTCGACGATGCTGCCCAGGTTCATGCCGTCGGGCCCGACGCGGAAGATGCCCATGCCGCCCATGCCGTCCAGCGGCTTCAGGATGATGTCTTGGTGCTCGGCATGGAAGCGCTTCACGTCACTTTCATCACGCGTGACCAGCGTGGGGCCGATGAACTGCGGAAATTCCAGGATCGCCAGTTTTTCCGGGTGGTCGCGCAGCGCCTGCGGGTTGTTGAAGACGCGCGCGCCTTCGCGTTCGGCCTGGGTCAGCAAATGGGTGGCGTAGAAGAACTCGCTGTCGAAAGGCGGGTCTTTGCGCATCAACACGGCGTCCACG
The DNA here is from genome assembly GCA_043750435.1 of Betaproteobacteria bacterium. Classification (GTDB taxonomy): domain Bacteria; phylum Pseudomonadota; class Gammaproteobacteria; order Burkholderiales; family Burkholderiaceae_C; genus Rubrivivax. Next base: position 2,408 of record JAYVBO010000316.1, read on the forward strand.
TCTTTCAGCGGCTGCGGGCGTTCGTGCGGGTGCTGCTGCTCGGCCTGGAACCAGTCGTGCTGTCCTTCACCACTGCGACCGGTGAGGGTGATGTCGCGCACAAAGGCGGTGACGGGTTCACCGCGCACCCAGCGGATGTCCTGCGGGCCGCAGGCCATCAGCGTGTGGCCGCGCGACGCCGCCTCGCGCATCATCTGGAAGGTGCTGTCCTTGTAGGTCTTGAAGGTTTCCAGCGGGTCGGCAACGAAGAGCAATTTCACGGCAGCAGCCTCCATCCATCAAACGGCCACCACTGTGGCACAAGGCGCACAGACCCGCATTCCAGGGCTCAAGACCTGAGGTTTACGTGACGATGATGTGACAATGGACAGCCACACATGTGCCGTTTAGCTGCTTACCTCGGTGCCCCGCTCTACCTGGAAGAGCTGATCGCCAAACCGCGCCACTCGCTGATGCACCAGTCACTGCGCGCCGAAGAGGCCAAAGTGGTGACCAACGGCGACGGTTTCGGTGTTGGCTGGTACGGTGAACGCGAAGAACCCGGCGTGTACCGCGACGCCACACCCGCTTGGGCCGACGACAACCTGCTGGCCCTGAGCCAGACCCTGCGCTCGGGCTTGTTCTTCGCCCATGTGCGGGCGGCCACCAGCGGCGCCAATTCGCGGCAGAACTGCCACCCCTTCCGCCACGGCAAATACCTGTTCATGCACAACGGGCAGATCGGCGGCTACGGCCAACTGCGCCGCACGCTGGAAAGCGCCCTGCCCGACAGCCTGTACGCCGCACGCAAAGGCGCCACCGATTCCGAACTGCTCTTTCTGCTGGCCATGGCCCGCGTCGAGACCGGTGTGGCGATGGACACCGCCATGCTGGGCGTGCTGGACGACACCGCCGCGCTGATGCGCGAGCGCGGCGTGACGCAGCCACTGCGCTTCGCCGCCGTGATGGCCGACGGCCACAAGCTGCACGCCTTTCGCATGTCCACCGACAGCAAGCCGCCCACGCTCTACCTGCGCCGGGGCTGCCAGGGCACCATCGTCGCCAGCGAACCGCTGGGCGACGAACCGGACAGCGACGGCGACAGCGGCTGGCGGTTGCTGCCCGTCGGCGCCTCGGTGGCGGTCAGTGCCAGCGGCACGCGCGTCAGCCAGCACAGCCTGCAAGCCGAATCGGCAGTCAGCGCGGCCAGCTAGACCGGCCCGACGGCCGCGCCGCCCGAAGCTGGGCACAGATTTCGAATCCCAGTCACCAACGTGCTTTTTGCACGCTGTCCCTACACTCGGGTCTACCCTTGCACTTGCCGCGACGCTGTGAAGTTGTCGTTGGCGCCGGCCACCGCATGCTGTAGCGCGGACCTGCACCCCCCCCTACAACCGTCTTTTTCGCGGGCCCGCCCATGTCCACGTCGACCTCGCTTTTCCCTCGCGCAACGTTTGCGGCGCGCGCCGCCCTGGCTTGCAGCACGGCCGTGATGCTGGCGGCCTGCGGGCCGTCACAGCCCCCCGCCGCTGCCGGCGGCCCGCCCGGTGGCGCCATGCCGGCCATGCCGGTGAGCGTGCGTACCGTGCAATTGCAAGCCGTGCCGGTGCTGGTGGACGCCGTCGGTCAGGCCGAAGGCAGCAAGGAAGTGGAAGTGCGGGCCCGCGTCGGCGGCTTGATCGAGCGCCAGCTTTACGCCGAGGGCGACCGCGTGCGCGCCGGCGCGCCGCTGTTCGCCATCGAACGCGCGCCCTTCGAGAACGCCCTGGCCACCGCCAAGGCGGCGCTGGCGCAAGAGCAGGCCCGGCTGGAACAGACTCAGCGTGAGGCCCGGCGTTTGAAGCCGCTGGCCGAGATGCAGGCCATCGCCCAGCGCGAGGCCGACGACGCCATCACGGCCCAGCGTGGCGCCGAAGCCTCGGTGGCTGCCGCCCAGGCCCGCGTGCGTGACGCCGAGTTGAACCTGTCCTACACCGCCGTCACGGCGCCCATCGCCGGCATCAGCGGCCGCGCCGAGAAGTCACAGGGCAGCCTGGTCAGCGCGGCCGACGGCCTGTTGACCAGGGTGGTGCAGACCGACCCGATCTGGGTGCGCTTTTCTTTCAGCGAAAGCGAATTGGCGCAGCTGAAGGCCGGCAAGGCTGGCGGCGGCGCCAGCGTGCGCCTGCTGGGCACCGACGGCAAACCGCTGGGCGTGGGTGGCAAGCTGAACTTCACCGGCAGCAGCGTCGACGCCCGCCTGGGCACGGTGGGTCTGCGCGCCGTCTTTGCCAACCCGGAACTGGCCGTGCTGCCCGGGCAGTTCGTCAAGGCCCAGGTGCAGGTCGGCCAGCAGAAGGCCTGGCTGGTGCCGCAGGCCGCTGTGCTGAGCGGCGATCAGGGCAAGTTCGTCTGGACGGTGCAGGCTGGCAAAGCCACGGCGGCGCCGGTGGAAGTGGGCGGCTGGATGGGTAGCGACTGGGTCATCCTGAAAGGCTTGAAAGACGGCGACCAGGTCATCACCGACAACCTGCTGAAGCTGCGCCCCGGCGCGGCGGTGCAGGCCAACGGTGCGGCTGCGGCCCCGCCGGCGGCGGCATCCGCAGCGGCTTCCACGGCCAAGCGCTAAGCCCAAGGACGCCGCATGAATTCGCGCTTCTTCATAGAACGGCCCATCTTCGCGGCCGTGTTGTCCATCATCGTGGTGCTGGCCGGTCTGGTCGCGCTGAAGATCTTGCCCATCGCGCAGTACCCCGAGATCGCGCCGCCCACGGTCAGCATCACCGCCACCTACCCCGGTGCTTCGGCTGAAACCCTGGCCAAGACCGTGGCCGCGCCCATCGAGGAACAGCTCTCGGGCGTCGAGAACCTGCTGTATTTCAGCTCGGTCTCGTCCGGCAATGGCGTCAGCAGCATCACCGTGACTTTCGACGTCGGCACCGACATCGACAAGGCCACCTTCAACATCATCAACCGCGTGCAACTGGCCACCCCGCGCCTGCCCGACGAGGTGCGCCGCAACGGTGTGGTGGTGGCCAAGGTCAGCAGCAACTTCCTGATGGCCGTGGCGCTCAGCTCACCCAAGGGCACCTACGACTCGCTGTTCCTCAGCAACTACGCCACGCAGAACGTGCTGGACGATTTGAAGCGCGTGCCTGGCGTGGGCCAGGTGCAGATCTTCGGCGCCCGCGACTACAGCATGCGGCTGTGGCTGCAGCCCGACAAGATGGCGCGGCTGGGCATCACCACCGGCGACATCAACGCCGCCGTCACCGCGCAGAACGCGCAATTCGCGGCCGGCAAGATCGGCGCCGACCCGGCACCCAAGGGCCAGCAACTGGTCTACACGGTGACGGCGCGCGGCCGCCTGGTCGAGGCCGAGCAGTTCGGCGAGATCATCCTGCGCAGCGCCAGACAGAACACCCAAGGCGCGCCCAGCACGCCGGGCGTGCTGCGCCTGAAAGACGTGGCTCGCATTGAACTGGGCGCGCAAAGCTACGACACCGAAAACAGCGTCAACGGCCTGCCGGCGATTGCGCTGGCGGTGTTTCCGCAGTCGGGCGCCAACGCGCTGGACGTGGGCGCTGCGGTGAAGAAGCGCATGGCCGAATTGAAGGCCGACCGCTTCCCGGCGGACATCGACTTCCTGATTCCCTACGACACCACGCGTTTCGTTTCGGCGTCCATCAAGGAAGTGGTGCACACCATTCTGGAAGCCGCGCTGATCGTGGTGGTGGTGGTCTTCGTGTTCTTGCAAAGCTGGCGCGCCACGCTGATCCCGATGCTGGCCGTGCCGGTGTCGCTGATCGGCACTTTCGCCGGTCTGTGGCTGATGGGTTTTTCGATCAACACGCTGACCCTGTTCGCCATGGTGCTGGCCATCGGCATCGTGGTCGACGACGCCATCGTGGTGCTGGAAAACGTCGAGCGCCTGATGCGCGAAGAGCACATGGAACCCATGCCCGCCGCCATCGAAGCCATGCGCGAGGTGTCGGGCGCCGTGGTCGGCATCGTGCTGGTGCTGTGCGCGGTGTTCATCCCGGTGGCTTTTCTGGGTGGCCTGGCCGGCACGCTGTACCGCCAGTTCGCGGTGACGGTGACCATCGCGGTGGTCATCTCGGGCGTCGTCGCGCTGACGCTGACGCCCGCCCTGTGCGCGCTGCTGCTGAAGCACGAAGACCCCGAGCACCCCACCGCCACGCAGCGCTTCTTCGCGCCCTTCAACCGGGCCTTCGCCTGGATCACCCGGCACTTCGTAGGCGCGGTCGATTTCGCGCTGCGCCGCCGCGCGGTGGCGCTGCTGGGCTTTGTCGGCGTGCTGGCGCTGGCCAGCTTGCTGTTCACCCGCGTGCCCGGCAGCTTCGTGCCGTCGGAAGACCAGGGTTACATCATCGCGGCGGCGGTGCTGCCCGACGGCGCCACGCTGGAGCGCACATCGGCCACCACCGAGCGCCTGCGCCACATGATGGACGGCAACCCGGCCAAGGAAAACTTCTTCATCATCAACGGCTTCGACCTCATCGGCGGCGGCAGCAAAGCCAATGCGGCGACCATCTTCGTGCCCATGAAACCGTGGGACGAACGCAAGCAAAGTTCGGTGCAGCTGGCGGCCGAAATGAGTGGCAAGGGCTTCGGCCTGCCGGATGGCATTTCATTCGCTTTCAACCCGCCGGCCATCCTGGGCCTGGGCCAGGCCGGTGGTTTCGAAGTGTTCGTGCAAGGCCGACTGGACAGCGACACCGCGCGCCTGTCGCAGGTCACCAACGACTTCATGAACGCGCTGCGCGCGCGGCCCGAACTGGCCGGCATCAACACCTTCTTCCGGCCCACGGTGCCGCAGCTGCGGGTGGAGGTCGATCGCGAGAAGGCCCTCGCGCTGGGAATCCCGGTGAACGACGTGTTTGCGGCGCTGCAAGCGCAGATGGGTTCGCTCTACGTCAACGACTTCAACAAGAACGGCCGCACCTACCGCGTGACCATGCAGGCCGACGCGCGCTTTCGCGCCAAGCCCGAAGACATCGGCAACATCTACGTGCGCAGCAACACCACCGCGCAAATGGTGCCGCTGAAGGCGCTGATCACGGTCAGCAGCCTGATCGGCCCTGAACAGGTCGACCGCTACAACAGCTATGTGGCCGCCAAGGTGATGGGCGGCGCCAAGCCGGGCTACAGCTCGGGCGAAGCGCTGGCGGCGGTGGAAGCGGTGGCCAAGCAGGTACTGCCGGCCGGCTACAGCATCGAATGGACGGGCCAGGCCTTCCAGGAAAAACGCACCGGCAATGCCAGCGTGTTCGCGTTTGGCTTCGCGCTGATCATGGTCTACCTGATTCTGTCGGCGCTGTACGAACGTTGGGGCGTGCCGCTGGCCGTGCTGCTGGCCGTGCCTTTTGCAATGACGGGCGCGCTGCTTTTCGTCTGGCTGCGCAACATGGAAAACGACATCTACTTCCAGATCGGCCTGGTGGTGCTGATCGGGCTGGCGGCCAAGAACGCCATCCTGATTGCCGAATTTGCGATGCAGGGCATGGAAGCTGGCAAGAGCGCGGCCGAAGCGGCGCGTGAAGCGGCGCGGCTGCGCTTCCGGCCCATCGTGATGACCTCGCTGGCTTTCGTGCTGGGCGTAGTGCCGCTGGTGCTGGCCACCGGCGCCGGCGCGGCGGCGCGCCAAAGCATGGGCACGGGCGTCTTCGGCGGCATGCTGGTGGCCACCTTCGTGGCACCCATCTTCGTGCCGCTGTTCTTCGCGCTGCTGGCGGGCAAGCCGCGGCTGGTGCACAGCCACGAGCCGCCAGCCGTCGCCCAAGCGGCGATGGACGGGGAGGTCTGAACGTGAAACCCATCCACCGCACCCTCACCCCCGCCGCCCTGGCGCTGGCCCTGCTG
>JAYVBO010000317.1:0-3538 GCA_043750435.1 Betaproteobacteria bacterium
CCATCCTGACCGAGCCGCAGGCCCTGCACACCGAGGTGCTGCGCCTGCCCGGCACCGACGGCACCAAGATGAGCAAGAGCTACGGCAACGCCATCCTGATGCGCGACGAGCCGGCCGCCGTAACGAGCAAAGTGCGCGGCATGAAGACCGACCCGGCGCGCGCGCGGCGCACCGACCCGGGCGACCCCGCGAAGTGCCCGGTCTGGCAGTTCCACAAGGTCTACAGCGACGCCCCGACGCAAGCCTGGGTGCAGCAAGGTTGCACCACCGCCGGCATCGGCTGCCTGGACTGCAAGCAGCCCGTCATCGACGCCATCATCCAGGAACAGCAGCCCTGGCGCGAGCGCGCCGAGAGTTACCTGAGCAACCCCAAGCAGGTGCACTGGATCGTCGAAATGGGCACCGAGCGCGCGCGCACCGTGGCCCGCCAGACCATGAAAGACGTGCGCTCGGCGATGGGCCTGAACTACGGCGGGGGCGTCGACGCATGAGCCTGCAAACCTTCGAAGTGAACCCCGGCACTGCGCCGCGCGCCACCGTCATCATCCTGCACGGCCTGGGCGCCGACGGCACCGACTTCCTGTCCTTCGCCGACGAGCTGAAGCTGGACGCCGTGGGCCCGGTGCGCTATGTGTTTCCGCGCGCACCGGTGCGGCCGGTGACCGTCAACGGCGGCAACAAGATGCGCGCCTGGTACGACATCCTGAACATGGACCTGGTGCAGCGTGAAGACGCCGTCGGGCTGCGGGCTTCGATGGCGCTGGTGCACGCGTTGATCGACGCCGAACTGGCGCGCGGCGTGCCGGCGAACCGCATCGTGCTGGGCGGCTTTTCACAAGGCTGCGCCATCGCGCTGGGTGCCGGCTTGCGCTACGGCGAACGGCTGGCCGGGCTGGTGGCGATGTCGGGCTATCTGCCGCTGGCCGACACCCTGGCCGCCGAGCGCAGCCCGGCGAATGCCGACACCCCCGTCTTCCAGGCCCATGGCCGCAGCGACGGCGTCATTGCCCTGCCGCGCGCCGCCGCCACGCGCGACCAGTTGCTAGCCCTGGGCCAGCCGCTGGAGTGGCACGACTACCCGATGGAACATTCGGTATGCATGGAAGAAGTGCAGCACCTGCAGGCTTTCCTGCGCCGAGTGCTGGCCGTCAACTGAACCCCAGGAAGCCCCCGACATGACCGCATTCCGCCGCCCCTTGATCACCGCTTTGGCCGTCGTGGCCCTGGCCGCCACCACCGCCCTGCCCTTCCAGGCGGTCCATGCCGAAGCCCCCCTGGCCAAGAGCCAGGCGCCGGGCTGGTACCGCATGAAGGTCGGTGCTTTCGAAATCACCGCGCTGTCCGACGGCACGGTCATGTTGCCGGTGGACAAGCTGCTGACCGGCAGCAAGCCGGCGGTCATCCAGGGCCAGTTGGCACGCGCCTATCTGAAAGCGCCAGTCGAGACCTCCGTCAACGGCTACCTGGTCAACACCGGCAGCAAGCTGGTGCTGATCGACGCCGGCGCGGCCGGCCTCTTCGGCCCCACGCTGGGCAAGCTGGTCGGCAACCTGAAGGCCGCCGGCTACACGCCCGAGCAGGTGGACGAGATCTACATCACCCACATGCACCCCGACCATGTCGGCGGCCTGGTGGCCGACGGCCAGCGCGTTTTCCCCAACGCGGTGGTGCGGGCCGACGTCCACGAAAGCGGCTTCTGGCTCAGCCCCGCCAATCTGGAAAAAGCGCCCGCCGATGCCAAGGGATTTTTCCAAGGCGCGATGGCCTCGCTGAACCCTTACGTGGCGGCCGGCAAGCTCAAGCCCTTTGACGGCGCGACCGAGCTGCTGCCGGGCATTCGCGCCGTGCCGGCCGCCGGCCACACGCCGGGCCACACCCTGTACGTGGCCGAAAGCGAAGGCAGCCGCATCGTGTTCTGGGGCGATTTGATGCATGTGGCAGCGGTGCAGTTCGCCCTGCCCGGCACCACCATCCAGTTCGACACCGACAGCAAGGCCGCGGCGCCAGCGCGCATCAAAAACTTCGCCGACGCGGCCAAGCAGGGCTACTTCGTGGCCGTGGCCCATGTGTCCTTCCCGGGCATCGGCCGGCTGCGCGCGGGCGGCAAGGGCTACCAATGGGTGCCTGCCAACTACCAATCGGCACCCTGATCGACTGACCCCGGAAGCCCCCCGATGGAGTTGGTCCGCCCGACCCCCGAGCACCTGGCCAGCTATGTCGCAGCGCTGCAGCAAGGCTGGTCGCCCGACACCACGCGCGGCGCCGAAGCCGCGCTGGAAGCACTGGCCAAAATAGCCGCCGACCCGGCCAGCCCCTTCGCGCTGGTGGATGACCCTGAGGCGCTGGGCCCGGCCTGGCATGCGCCTGACGGCACGGTGAAAGCCCGCATCCCCGGCCGCGTGCGCTGGATGTGGGACGAAGGCGGCTTCGCCGGCAGCATCAACCTGCGCTGGTTGAAGGGCACGACCGACCTGCCGCCGCATGTGCTGGGGCACATCGGTTATTCGGTGGTGCCGTGGAAGCGCCAGCGCGGTTATGCGACGCAGGCACTGGGCCTGCTGTTGCCGCTGGCGCGCGACGAAGGCCTGGCCTATGTAGACATCACCACCGATCCCGACAATCTGCCGTCGCAAAAGGTCATTCTGGCCAACGGCGGCAGCCTGATCGAGCGCTTCGACAAAGGCCCGACCTGGGGCAACAAGCCGGGCTTGCGCTTTCGCATCGAACTGAAAACACCGCACACCGCATGAGCCTAGGCATCCCTTTTCTGCGCATCGGCGCCGCCGCTGCACTCTGCCTTTTGGGCAGCACCCACAGCCTGGCGCTGACCGAGACCGACGGCCTGTGGCATGGCGACTTCAGCGCCGGCGGCTCGGCCAGCACGGGCAACACACGGGCCAGCAGCCTGACCATGCAGGCCGGCGCCAGCCGGTCCAGCGAAGTCGACGAGATCACGCTGCAAGGCCTGCTCAATGACGGCTCGGAGCAGAGCAGCGGCGTGCGCACGCGTTCGGCCGAATTGCTGCGCGGCCGGGCCCGCTACGACTTCAACCTCAGCGACACGCTGTACGCCTTTGGCGGCCTTGAAGGCGAGACCAACCGGCCGGGCGGCGTGCAACGGCGCGCCGGCTTGAACTTCGGCGCCGGCTGGCGGTTGCGGGACGACGAGCATCTGCGCTGGGACCTGTTCTCGGGCCTGGGCTACACCAGAACCCTGGCAACCGATGGCAGCCAGCGCAACGGCCCCGAGGTGCTGCTGGGCGAAGAATCCACGCACAAGCTGGGTGGCAGCAGCAGCTTCAAGCAGCGCCTGGTCTGGTACCCCGGCGTCAGCGACGTCGGCCAGCGCGCGACCTTCGACGTCACACTGAGCACCACCATCACCGATGGCTGGACCTTCAACGGCAGCCTGGCGCTGCGCTGGAACCAGAAGGTGGCAACCGGTCTGCAGCAGGGCGACAGCCTGCTCAGTTTCGGCCTCGGCTACAAGTTCTGAGGGCTGTGCAGCTGCCGGTGCGCTGCGCCGCGCCTCAGGCAA
>JAYVBO010000318.1:0-3531 GCA_043750435.1 Betaproteobacteria bacterium
GGATGCTCGCGGTAGATGCGCAGCGTGATGTCGGCGTCACGCTGGCTGCGAAAGATCGGCGCCGCGCCGGTGTTTGGGTTGGCGAGGGCAAAGTCGGCGGCGCCCAACGCCAGGGACCGCTGCGGGTCGTCCAGCTCAGCAAGCGCGTGCAGGAAAAACGCGCACCGGCTTTGTTTGAAGCTGCGCTGCTTGCCACCAAACACGAGCGTGCAGAACTTGAACCGCGAGTCGACATCGGCAAAAAAGACCTTGCGGTTCTCGAAGTCGAACAGCGCCCCCAGCCGCCCCGTGGTGGCAATGCTCTTGAAAAACTCGGCCGCGCCCTTGTCGGCCGTTATGCCGCTGGGCGTGAGCAGCGCCACCACGCCGTGGGGCTGCACCAGCGCCTGCGCACGCTCGACGAACAGGCTGTAGAGGTTGACATCGCCACCGCCCAGCAGCGGGTAGTCGCCGGCCTTGGCCAGCACCCGAGCGTTGGCTTCGGCGCGCTCGACGGCGACGGCGTAGTCCGCCGCCAGCGGCGCCTTCTTCTTCTGCAACTCGGCGATCAAGGCCTTGCGGTCGGCGGCGCGCGGCTGCGCGGCGATGCTCTGTTCACGTTCGGCAAACCACTCCACTTCCTGCAGCTTGATGCGGTCCCAAGGCGGGTTGCCGATGACGGCGTCGAAGCCCGGCGCGTTGCCGCTGAAGGCGGTGGGGAACGCCGTCCACCAGTGAAAGAAGCACTCGCGTTGCGCCAGCGCCTGCACACGTTGCAGCAAGGCATTGGCTGCGTCCACGGCCGCGCCGCTGCCATCCACACGCCCGGCCGCCAGCACCGCCACCAGGTTGCGCTGTGGCGACAGCAGCTCGGCCAAGGCGCTGCGCAGGGTGTCATCGCCCAGCTTGCGCAGCCGCTCTGGCTTCTCGGGCGGCCAGCCCGGCTGCAGCCAGCGCAGCGCGCGCCAGAAATCCAGCAGCGCGTGCAGCGGCGCCACTTGCGCGTCGGCCTCTTCGGCCAGGCGTTTCGACGCCTGCACTTCGGCAATGTCCACATCGGTCTGGTCGGCCACCTGCTGCAGATTTTTAGCGGCTGATTCCAGGCGCTGCATCTCGGCCTGCTGGAAGAGCATGCCCAGTTGTTGCAGGTCAGCCTGCACCGCCGGCAGCCTTTCGCCGTGCAGCGAATCGCCGTGCTTCAGGTGGTGGTCCAGAAAGCTCAGCGGCGCGCCCACGGTGAAGGTGTGCAGCCACAGCGCGGTCTTGGCCAATTCCACCGCCATCAAATTCTTGTCCACGCCGAAGATGCTTTTCTTCAACACCATGCGGCGCACGATGTGGCGGTCGTCCAGCTGCGCGTCGGTCACGGCCCAGCCGTGGTGGCTGGCCTGGCGCTTGATGCTGCGACGTATCTCGGCCATGCGCGCCAGCAGCGGGCTTTCCCACGGCCGGCCGCGTTCCACCAAATGCGCGGCCCAGGGTTGTTCGGCCACCAGCAGTTGCGCGGCGGTGGCGGTTTCCAGCACGCGGTCGGCCATGAAGTCCACCAGGGCCACTAGGAAGTGGCCGCTGCCCATCGCGGGGTCGCAGATCTTCAATTCCAGGATGGCGCTGGCCGGGTCCACTTTGTCCAGCCGGTCCCAGTCGCCGGGGTTCAACGCGGTGCGCTTCTTCCAGCTAGCAATGGTCTTTTCGAATTCGGCCACGCGCTCTGTGGCCAGCAGGCCCACGCTTTCGCGCAGGATCAAACGCACCAGGTCGTCGTGCGTGTAATAGCTGCCCGACACCTTGCGCGCGAAGCTGGCCGGGCGGGCCACCACGCGGTTGATCTCTTCCAGATCACGGTAATCATCGGCGGCTTGAACTTCGTGCACCAGGCTGTATTCCAGCAGCCGTTCGTAAATGCCGCCCAAGTGCGAAACCGACAGGTCGCGGTAATTGATCCAGCCGTGGAAGAGGTCTTCGGTGCGGCGGGACAGGGCGTCGATGATGGGGGCGAGGATGGCGTCTGGAATCTGAGTTCGCTCCAGCAACAGGGATCGACTGCGATTGAACAGGCCGCCGTTGTAGGCGGGCATGCCGATGGTGTCCTCGCCGATATCGATCAATTGGAAGACGCCCTGTAGCGACAACCACAACCGAGTCATCGTCGTGGACCACTTCGCCCTCGCATCCACCTTGTCGCGCACGTCTTCGCGCAACGCCCGCACGCTGTAAGCCCGGTACCGCGAGTCGTCCACCGGCAGCAGCCGCCGGTCTTCCGCGTAGAACAGAAACAGCAGCCGGTACAGCAGGATCAACGCGGCTTCGCGCACCTCGTCCAGGTAGGCGGCGCTGTAGCGCTGGCGCTTGAACTGGCCGTAGCTCACGTCCTCTTTGACCGCCTGCAAATCGCCCGCCGCCAGCGCCTGCGCCAACGTGGGGAAGATGTCCTCGAACACCCGCTTGCCCAGGTCTTGCGACACGCGCTCTTCGTAGGCCCGCGCTTCGTTGCGCGCGTAGGCGTGGAAGCTGCGGTTCTCGCTGTCCCAGGTTTGTGTCAGGAAGGCGGCACGGTTGAACAGTAGGAAGAACAGGCGCAGGCCGTGGCCCGGTGCGTAGTTGCCGATTTCAGCTTGCACACCGGGCAGACCCAACAGGGCGGCCAGGTCAATCTCGAAAAACTCTTCAGCCCGCGAACGGGCGTCCTGCCAGTACAAACGCCACACGCCGCCGTTGGTCAGCAGGCCCCATTTCACGGCGCGGTCGCTGGTCACGTCGGCGCGGCTCAGGTAGCGCAGCATTTGCGACGAAGGGGCACCTGGGTCGGTGGGTTCGTTGCTGTCGCCACGGTCCAGCGGGCGCAGCCAGCGCTTGGCTTCCAGGATGGCGATGCCGTGGCGGTAGCGCTTGTCGTCGCGGTTCTCAGCCAGCGCGGCGGTGCGGGCGGCGCTGCTGCCGAACAGCAGGATGTCGGGCACGTCTTCGCGGCGCTTGCCGCTCAGATTCACCTGGGGCAGGTAGTCGTCGCGCCAGCCCAGTTCGACGAGCACGCGCTCGATGATGAGTTGCTCGGTCTGCGCTTCGTTCAGCGTGCTAGCCGCGTCCAGGCCGGCAAAGATGGCGCGCAGTTGCGCTTCGAAAGCCGCCAGCACGGTGTCTTCAAGGGCGCGGTAGGGCTCGGTTTCCCGAATGCCGTGCAGCAAAAAGTCTTGCGTGAAGAGTTGTCCCTGCATGTGCCGCCCGCGCCTGTGATCAGCGGCAGTTTAAGGCGCGCTCTCGTCGAACTGGCCCGCTAAGCCGGCCCTGATCGACGGCTGGAGCGATGCCCCGGCGCCTAGCATCGCGGGACAAGGCGGCGTCCCTGCTGCCCCGCCAGGAGACATCGCATGCACGAGTGGTTGCACCGCCTTGACCGGCTGTTCCCGGTCCGCTACACCGTTTGGGGGCTTACCGGCATCGGCACGCTGGCCTTCGCCCTGGCCTGGCTGCTGCTGGACATGAGCGGCGCGCCCGCGCTGCTCTGCTTGTTTCTGCTGGCCCTGGGTTGGCGCGACACCCACCAGCGGCGGC
>JAYVBO010000319.1:0-3530 GCA_043750435.1 Betaproteobacteria bacterium
TGATGGCCTTCTACCGCGAATACCTGCCGGCCATCTTGACGCCCGAATGGCTGCGCATCCTGGTGCATTCGGGTCTCAGCGACGGCCTGATCCCCACGCGCTATTTCGCGCTGGTGCGCGAAAAGCTGTTCCCGCGTTTGCTGCGCGAAGCGCGGCGCAGCGCCGGCAGCCGTTCGCGCGCCAAGCCCACGCCGCGCGAAGAAGCCGCGCTGATGGGCCTGCACGGTGGGCTGATCTACCACCTGGGCATCTGGCCGCTGGTTTATCAACAGACCTACACCGGCCAGGGCGACGCGGCCCAGGTCGACATCTACATCCGCGACCGCATCCGCGGCTTTCTGGCGCAGATGCCCGAACTGCTGCCGCCGTCGCGCCCGCCATCGCGTTCGCGTTCCTGAAAAGAGGCCCCCATGTCGCTGTCACTGAACCACATCTCCATCCGCACGCTCGACGTGGCCGCCTGCGAGCGCTTCTACGGCGGCCTGCTGGGCTTGCAGATCGGGCCGCGCCCAGCCTTCCCGTTTCCGGGGCTGTGGCTGTACGCCGGCGACACGGCGGTGTGGGCCAATGCGTGCGTGCACATCATCGGCATCGATGCCAACGACCCCGAGGGCCTGAAGCGCTACCTGGGCGACAAGTCGGTGGCCGAGATGAAGGGCACCGGCACCATCGACCACCTGGCCTTTTTCGCCACCGACCTGCCCGCCACGCTGGCCCGTTTGAAGGCCGGCAACATTGCCTGCCGTGAACGCACGGTGCCCGGCATCGGTCTGCACCAGGTGTTTGTCGACGACCCGAATGGTGTCGTCGTGGAGCTGAATTTCCCGGCGGTCGAACAAGCCGCACGGCTGGCCGCCGAAGGCGCCGCCACGGCCCGCTGAGACACCCAAAGCGATGGCCCGCATCCTCATCGTTGGTGGTTCGCTGGGTGGCCTGATGGCCGCCAACGTGCTGCTGCGCGCGGGGCATGAAGTGCAGGTGCTGGAGCGCTCGCCGCGTTCGCTGCAGGGCCGCGGCGCGGGCATCGTCACCCACGATAGCCTGCGCACCGCCTTGCGCGCGGCGGGCGCCGTGGTGGACGCCACGCTGGGTGTTGCGGTTGAGGGCCGCGTGGTGCTGGACCCCCAGGGCCACACGCAAAGCCGCTGCACCTACCCGCAGGTGCTGACCAGTTGGGGCCGTCTGTACAGCTTGCTGCGCGCGGCCCTGCCCGACGCCCACCACCGCCTGGGCGCGGCGGTAACGGCCGTGCAACAGAACGAGCACGGCGTGCAGGCCGTGCTGACCGACGGCGAGACGCTGCAGGCCGACCTGCTGATTGCTGCCGACGGCATGCGCAGCAGCGTGCGCACGCAACTGGCGCCGGCGGTGCAAGCGGCTTACGCCGGCTACGTTGCCTGGCGCGGCGTCTGCGATGAAGCCAGCCTGTCGCGGCTGACGCGCAGCACCGTCTTCGACCACTTCGGTTTCGGCCTGCCGGAACGCGAGCAGCTCATCGGCTACCCCGTGGCCGGGCCCGGCGACAGCATCGTCGTGGGCCAGCGCCGCTGGAACTTCGTCTGGTACCGGCCCTGCGCGGCCGGTGCCGAACTGCGCGCGTTGATGACCGACGCCGACGGCGTGCCCCATCCCGAAGGCATCGCGCCGCAGCAAGTGTCTTGGCGGGCCATTGCCGGCATGCGCGAAGCCGCGCGCACGCTGCTGGCGCCGCAGTTCGCCGAAATCGTCGAGAAGACCGCGGTGCCCTTTCTGCAGCCCATCTTCGACCTGGTATCTGCCGAGATGGCGTTCGGCCGCGTGGCCTTGTTGGGCGACGCCGCTTTCGTGGCCCGGCCGCATGTCGGCTTGGGCGTCACCAAGGCCGGCGACGACGCGCTGGCGCTGGCCACCTGCATCAAGCAACACGGCGCCACGCCCGCCGCGCTGCAAGCCTACGCCGCGCAGCGCGCCGCAGCCTGCGCAGCCGTGGTGGAACGCGGCCGGCAACTGGGCGCCTACTTGCAAGCGCAGGCCGGCGGCGACGCGGCCGCCGCGCCGCGCAGCGCCGAAGACGTGATGCGGCAAACCGCGATAGACCCGCGCCTGTTCAACAACGAAATCCCCCACACGCTGGCCGCTTGAAGCCGGTAACGACGACCCAGCTCTGACGGAGACAAGACCATGACCCACGACCGCACTGCCCGACTGAACATCCGCCTGAACCGCCGCAGCCTCATCGTTGGCGGCGGCGCGCTGGCCGCCGCGCCCGCGCTGTTCAACATCGCCCAGGCCCAGGCCACCACCATCAAGATCGGTTTCCCGGTGCCGCTGACCGGGGCCTTCAGCGCCGAAGCGCAAGACCAGGTGCGCGCCGCCGAACTGGCGGTGAAGGAATGGAATGCGGCTGGCGGCCACAAAGGCATGAAGGCCGAATTGCTGGTGCGCGACGACAAGCTCAACCCCGGTGAAGCGGCCACGCGCACGCTGGAATTGATCGAGAAGGACAAGGTCAATTTCGTCGTCGGCAGCCTGAGCGCGGCCACGCAGCTGTCCATCAACGCCGTCACGCGTGAACGCAAGGTGCTGTTCAACAGCATCAGCCAGTCCGACACCATCAACGAGGCGAAGGACTGGAGCCTCTACACCTTCCACGAAGCGCTGAACCCGCACCTGACGGCCGGCGCCGTGGCGCGTTACGCCTTCCCCAAGTTCGGCAAGAAGGTGGTCTACCTGACGGCCGACTACGCCTACGGCCACGAGATGGTGCGCGGCTTCCAGCGCGCCGGGCAGGCCTTCGGCATGCAGACGCTGGCCGACATCCGCCATCCTATCGGCACGGCCGACTACAGCGCCTTCCTGCCGCGCATTCAGGCGCTGAAGCCCGACATCCTGGTGCTGTGCAACTTCGGCCGCGACCTGGTCAACAGCGCCAAGCAAGCCACCGACTTCGGCCTGAAGCAGACCACCAAGATCATCGCGCCGGTGCTGCTGTACACCGCGCGCCAGGCCGGCGGCGCCGAAGCCTTCGAAGGCATCCTGGGCGGCACCAGCTACTACTGGGGCATGGAAGACAAGATCCCCAGCGCCAAGAAGTTCAACGACGCCTTCCGCAAGGCCTACGGCGGCGCCGTGCCGTCGGATTACGGCGCCCTGGGCTACGCCGGCATCCTGAGCGTGCTGCAGGCCGTGAAGAACGCCGACGCCACCGACTCGCAGCGCGTGGCCATCGCGCTGCGCCAGCTGAAGTACGACTGGTACAAAGGCCCGCAGCAGTACCGCAAGTGCGACCACCAATCGGTGCAAAGCGTGGTCATCGTCGAGAGCAAGTCCAAGAACATGAAGGACAAGTACGACGTGTTCAATGTGCTGGCCATCGAAGGCGCCGACGAGAAGAACCTGCGCTCTTGCGAAGAGATGGGCCACAAGGTCACGACCTGATTGCCCAGCCCCAGCCCCCATGGACATCACGTTCTCGCTGATCGCCTTGCAACTGGTCACCGGCATTGCGCTGGGTGCCGTTTACGCGCTGCTGGCCGTCGGCCTGAGCCTGA
>JAYVBO010000320.1:0-8183 GCA_043750435.1 Betaproteobacteria bacterium
TACGCCAGCCTGAACCCGCGCTTCACCATCGGCCAGACGCTGCTGGAGCCCATGGTCATCCACGGCATCGGCAAAGACACGGCTGAACGCGAACAGCGCGCCCGCGCGCTGCTGGAAAAGGTGGGCCTGGACGGCCGCGCTTTCGGCAAGTACCCGCACGAGTTTTCTGGCGGTCAGCGCCAACGCGTGGCCATTGCCCGCTGCCTGACGCTGAACCCCGAAGTGCTGGTGCTGGACGAAGCCGTCAGCGCGCTGGACGTGTCCGTTCAAGCGCAGGTGTTGAACCTGCTGAAAGACCTGCAGGACGAGTTCGGCCTGAGCTACGTCTTCATCAGCCACGACCTGGCCGTGGTGCGCTTCATCAGTGACGAGGTGCTGGTGATGAAGGACGGCGTGGTGGTGGAACAGGCCAGCGCCGCAGAAATATTGGCGGCGCCGAAAGAGGACTACACCAAGCGCTTGTTGGCGGCGATACCGCGGGGGTATGCCGCCCGAACCTGAACCCGGTATCGCAAGCCGGTCTGCCAACGCCTTTCAACGAAACATCCAGACTGATGTCCCGATCCCTAACGAAACGCACGCTTCAACGAAGCGCTCTGGCCGCTTGGGCTGCCTTGAGTCTGGCCACCGCTTCCTGCATCACGACCGAGCCGGCAGGGGGGCGTGCAGCGACAGCAGCGGCGCCTGCTGCACCGAAAGCTGCGATCCCTCCGGTGCTGTTCCGCGGCGGGGCGCCTCGCGACAACACGGCTCATGATCTGTTCGTGCCCTCGCAGGAAGGCTTGTTCGGCACGCGCCTGGCCGTCAATCGCAACTGCGCTCTTGTTGCTGCCGCAGCCCAGACGGACTTTGTGTACGTTGCCGGTGATTGCAGCAGCCAAGGCAGGCCCGAAGGGCTGGCGACGGCCCAACTGCGAAACTCCAATCTCTATTTCGAAGGTGTTTTCACCAACGGCGAATTGACACCCGGATTGCTCTATCGCGTTTACGAGCTTTTGCTCTCCAACAACATGGCCACCGGTACAAGCCGGTTGAACCGCGCCTTTGACTGCACCGAAGTCAACGTGCTGCCGGTGACCCGATACGGTGCCAGAGGCCGTGAAAAGGTGCTGGTGACTTCGACGCGGTCTACGGTCTGTCACCAGTTCGGTTCAGGACATGAGGGCTACGGGTTCCGATATGCCCGGGTTCTGCGGCCGACGGCCGACAAGGCCTTGCTCATTGACGATGCGCCCAGGGTGATAACCAGCACGCCCGGGATCTCGCGACACATCTATGCCGACCGATTGGAAGAACGTGAAGGCACTTTTTTCAGTAGTCAGGGCAATAACAGCGAGATATTTGGGCGCTTCAACATCAGGGGGTCGATGCGCGTGACGTTTGATCAGTCTCGCGTGCGCTACTCGCAGCAGAGCGGCTCAATTTGCGTCGAAGGTTCTGAAGTTTGCGGTCCGCTGTATGACACCAACGACTTGCAAGAAGGCCGAGTCGTTGCTGCGCGCAAGCTTCGCCTTGGCACTTTCAAGGCCAATGACGGCACCGTCTTCGAGGCGGCTCCGGACGGCGGTGGTGCCGGGGTGCAAGCCTACGATGTCTGGTACGGGGTAAAACGGCCAGAGGGTGCCGGGCTGCTGGAATTCGGTGATTCGATTTTCCTGCGGCCCATCAACGGCACCATCACCTACCCAGGCGGGCGCAAGTACTCCGGTCGATTCATCGATGGCAAGCCGCTTTTTTGAGGCCGAGGCCCTGCAACGGGCGGCCTCGGCTTCAGCGCGCTGATGACGGCCCAACGGAGAGCCGTGATGCGCCTCGCTGCGCTGGCGTGCGGCTTGCTCGCCATTGGCCTACTGCAAGCGCAGGTCACCACAGAAGCCGATGCACACAGTGCCTGCCAGGCCCGTCATTCCGGCCAGGGCGAGGCCTACAACCGGTGTCTGGATGAGCTCAAGCAGTCGCTGACTCGCCGACGCAGCGACTGTGTCCAGGCGCTTCGCGCCTGGGCAGTGGCCTCGGGCGAGCAGGCGGTCTTCTACCGACGCTGCATGGAAGCCGCATCGCTGGATGCCTTTCGCGCCGAGCGGCAGGGCCAAGGCGCGGATGCCGGTGGCGCAGCCCGGTTGCCGGTGGACATCGACTTCAACTCGCTTCGACGTTGGGTAGGTTTCGATGGCGCCAGCACGCTCAACATCTCGGCGCTGCACTCGGCCATCTGGGAAGGCACCGTGCACAACGGGGTGCCTTCGGGTCGCGGCACCCTGACGCTTCGCTTCGAGTATCTGCACCAGCAAGACTTCAGGGACTCCCAGCGGAAGTCAGGCGAGATGATACTGGTGGGTGCGCTGAAGGGGGGGTTCCCGAACGGGCCGGTCGAGTTGCGCTCGCACCCCGAGATGCGACTAACGGCGTCGGCGCCGGTGGTGAATGTCTTCACGGAGGGTATCAACACCGGGCTGCCGGTGTCCACGGCCTGCGCCTCGTCGCTGCCGGTCGTTCATGCGGGGGCCGACGTGACCTGGCTGGGCAGTTGCCAAGGCTCGGCGCCGCACCGCGGCCTGGCGGTCTTCAGCGTGCGCGGTGTGGCTTACGACATTGCCTGCTACGCCGGCAGTGGCTTCGCCGCGCGCAACGAGGTGGAAGGCTTTGCCAACTGCGAACCTTATTGGCGGCTGTTGCCGAAGTTCTGCGCTTTCGGCGACTACCGCGGTCAGTGCCAAGATGGCCGCCCCTGGGGCGTGGGCGTGCTGCGCGAGATCAAGCGGCGAGCCACCTTCAACGAAACCGGCGGCGCATTCGGGGCGCTGGCCGGTGCCTTCGATCCCGGTCGGCGGTCCTACTTCATCCAGCGCGGCCAGTTCAAGGCTGGCGCACTGTCTGGATACGGCTATAGCGGCTCGATGGAGAACTGCGGCATGGTCGGCTGTTCCGGCGACGCCATCGAACAAGTCGGCCTGTTCGAAAGCGGTCGGTTCAAGGCTTCATGCACCGGCTGGTCGGACTGCCTGGGCAAGACATCGGGTGCTGCCTACACCGAAGGTTTGCGGGCCTCGGTCACGCCAGCGGTCAGCGCAAAAGCTGCCGAATTGCGGCAGCGAAACCAGTTCGAAAGCCACCTGGCTGCCTTTCAGCTGACGGGCGAACGCGAAGACATCGCGCGCGCTGCGCGACAAGCAAGCACACCGGCACAGCAGGCGCAGCTGGAAGCCGAGTTGCTGCGCGTGGCGGGCTACGAGAAAGCCTTCGGTCTCGAAGCCAGCGTGGCCGCCGGCCAGCAACAAAGCGTCGATGTCGCGGAGAAGGACAGACTGATGGGCCTGTTTCGCTCGACCAGCGCCGACATCCCGCTCACTCTGAACTGGCGCCTGGCAAGTCGGCCAGGCGTGGTCGGTCTCAGGCATGGCAGTTACACCGTGAAATTCTCCGTGGGGCTGCGCGCGCGAATGATCAGGCGCGCCTGTGTGGGCACAGCCTGCAGCGACGAGCCGTTCAGCACGATTTTCAGCCGCGACCTCGCTGCGGTGCTGTCGCGGAACAGCCCTGAGGCACGCGGCAGCTTTGATGTCCGAACCACCTCTTCAGATGCCAGCGTGGTGCTGGGCATCGCCATGCTGAGCAACCTGGTCGACATTGAACCCTTCTTTGAAATCGAATCGGTGGAACCGCAATGACCTGCCGTGCGCGAAAAGCCATGTCTTTCCTGTTTGTGGGCTGCATCGCAACCAGTACCGCGCTGGCCGCGCCCGACGATGTCGAACGTGCCTTCGGCGCGCAGACCAGCGAACCCGCCAAGCGCCTCTCGGTCGACCGCAATGTGAGCACTGCAGCGTCAGGTGCTGAAGCCGCCGTCAGGCGAAAAGTGCTCGAAAGAGATGCCGAACGAGCCGCAGCGGCAATGTCCCAGCCGAACCGCAGCGTTGAGGCGGATCGCAAGGATCGGAAGACACCGGCAGCCGCCGCCATCACCGTCCGCAACATCGAGGCCCGTCGCGGCGTGGAAGTGCTTCGTCAATCGTGGACCTTGAAGGACGAGGTGAAAGCCATCGTGGTCCGCTGCCCCGACGGCAAAGAAAGAAGCTACCAGTACTTCGCCAAGACAGCCCGCTACTGCACGCCATCCATGACCTGCAACACGGCCGAAGATTGGGTGCAGCGAGCTGTGTGTTGAGCCACCCAGGCAACATGCTGGGCTCAGGCGCGGCACGGCCAGTCAGCGCTGCGCCGGGGTGGCGCTGGGGCGGCCGTACCCGTCGGCGATCTCGCCCCGGACGGGCCGGTCATGAAGCAGCCGGGTCAGCGGCTCGCCACACACGCGGTGCTGGCGCAGGTGCCCGGCACAGGCAGGCTGGGCCTTCAGCGTGGCAGCCACGCAAACTTGCTACCCCGCCGACGTGTTCGGGTAGGACAGCGCCAGCACGCGGTAGCCCTGCTGCAGCGCGGCCTCGAAGAACAGGCGCGGCCCAGTGGCCGGCTGGCCGCCGGTACCGGGCAGCGAGACCAGCAGCGGCAGTCGCACCGTCAAACCGCACCCGCCACATAAGCCTGCACCGCCGCCCGATACGTCTTGAAGACCGGTGCCAGCGTTGCCAGCTTCGCGCATTCATCGGGCCCATGCGCATTCTTGAACTCGACGCCGAAACCGCACAGCACCTGCGTGCCGTGGCTGGACAGGAAGTTGCCGATGTTGCCCGGCCCGCACACCACCAGCGGCGGTGCGGTGCCCAGAATCTGCGTGGCGGCGGCGGCCATCAGGCGCGGCAACAGCGCGCCGTGCGGCGTGTGGTACGGCGGCCAGGTGTCGGGTTTGCTGACCGACGACGGGTGCGCGTTGCCACATGCGAGGGCGATCTTCGCCAGCGTCTGGTCCAGCCAGGCCTGCGCATCCGCCACGCCCCAGGCCGGCGTGACGCGGATGTCGAGCAGGCATTCGACCTTCGAAGCGGTCAGCGAATGCGTCTTCGCGCCGGTGCGCAGGCCGGTCACCGAAGCGCGCGGCGGGATGGGGAAGTCGGCCGTCATGGCGTGTCGGCCGGCGGGTTTGCGGGCGTTCAAATCGCTGACCGCTTTCAGCAGGCGCTGCAGCTTGTCGGTGGCCAGTTCCGTGGGCACGGTTGCGGCGCCGGAATGGCCCATCGCACCGCGCAGCGTGACCGTGCTGCGGTGGAAGCCGCGCGAACCGGTGACGATCTCGTGCAGGCCCGGGTAGCCGATGGCGCAATGCTGCGGAAAACCGTAGCGCGCGGTGGCCGAACGGATGCCGCCGAAGCGGCCGGAATGCTCGTCGCAGTCGAACACCATGGTGACGCGGCGCTGGCGTTCGGCGGAACCTTTTTTCGGCAACTTGCCGGTCAACTTCGTGCGGCGTGCCAGCTCGCAGAACACGGCCACCGCCGCCTTGGAATCGGCACTGCCGCGGCCGTACAGCCAGCCGTCTTCCACCGTGGCATCAAACGGCGCGTGGCGCCACTGGCCCAGGTCGCCGACGGGCGCGGTGTCGACGCAGGCGTTCAGCATCCACACCTCGTCGGTTGCCGACTGCGGTGGGTTGATGACGATGGCATCGGGCTGGCCGGCGGCGTTGCGCGTCAGCGCGTGGGGCACGCCGTGCGCGTCCAGCCAGCCGGTGATGACCTGAACGATGGCACCCAGGTCGTTGACCTGCGCCTGGCTGGGCGTTTGAACGAGTTGCGCCAGCAGCGCTTGTACGGATTTCATCGCGGGGTTCCAGGTTGCTTGCAGGGCCGTCGGTTCACGGCGCGGTGATGTTTCGATGAGGACTGCGTGAGACCCGCTGCCTAGCATGCCTCAGGTCAGCACAGGGTTCGGCCACGCCGCTCCAGCGCTGTCACTTCAACCCCCGCAAAGACACCAGGAGTCCGACCATGAAGTCCGTTTCTTCACCGCGCCCCGCACGACTTGACCGCAGCCTTGCACTGGCCACCGCACTGGGTGCCCTGGCCACCCACGCCAGCGCCGCCCTGGTGATGGTGACGGCCACCGCCACCAACCTGGCGCCGGTCAACAGCATCAGCTTCGCGCCGCTGCATGTCGGCTTCAACAACGGCAGCTTCGATGCCTTCAACCTGGGCCAGACGCCCGGCACGGCCATCATCTCGGTGGCCGAGGGCGGGGCCGGTGGCGCCTGGCAAGCGGCCTTCGCGGCGGCCGACCCGGGTGCCGTGCGCGGCACCATCGGCGGGCTGCTGCAACCCGGTCAAAGCACCAGCATGAGCTTCCTGGTGGACACCACCGTCAACCCGTTCTTCACCTTTGCCTCGATGGCCGTGCCGAGCAACGACTTCTTCATCGGCAACGACTCGCCCACCGCGATGCGCCTGTTCGACGCGGCCGGCAACCTGGTGCTGAACAGCTTCACCGTCAAGGCCCGGCAGATCTGGGACGCCGGCTCGGAAGTCTTCGACCCGGCCGCTTCGGCCTTCGTCGGCAACAACAGTTTGCGCACGCCGCAGAACTCGGTGGTGGCCTTCAACTTCGCCGAGTTCTACGGCTACAACGGCCTGACCACCGGCGCGGGCTATGTCTTCAACAGCCAGTTGACGGCCGCCAGCGACGTCTACGGCGTGACCTTCTCGGCCGCCGCCGTGCCCGAGCCGGGCGCCTACGCCTTGCTGTCGGCCGGCCTGCTGTCTGTGGTCTGGCTGGCGCGCCGCCGGCGGGGTGACCGCGCAGACCTCACGGCCGCGTGAGGCATCGCGGGCGCTGGTCTGTTTCAATGCGCCCACTGCATGCAAACACCCCGCCGGCGCGTTGCGCCGGCGGGGGCCCCGAATGAACGAACAACTGCTGCTGGTGGAAGACGACGACGCCATAGCCGGCGCCTTGCGCCTGCACCTGGAAGAAGCTGGCTACCGCCTGCACCGTGAGGCCGATGGCGCGCTGGCCATGGCCGCCATCGACCGCCAGCGCTGGGACCTGGTGCTGCTGGACCTGATGCTGCCCGGCGCTGACGGCTGGGACGTCTGCCGCCACATGCGGGCGCGCCATGCCGATGTGCCGGTGATCATGCTCAGTGCGCGCAGTGCCGAAGCCCACCGCGTGCTGGGGCTGGAGCTGGGTGCCGACGACTACCTGGCCAAGCCCTTTTCGATGCTGGAACTGGTGGCCCGCGTGCGCGCGCTGCTGCGCCGCATCGAGCAAATGCGCCAGGCCCCCGCGCCGACCGCGGAACTGCGCTTCGGCCCGTTCGTGCTGGACACCGTGCGGCGCGAACTGCGGCGCGGCGCAACGGTGGTGCCGCTGACCCTGCGCGAATTCGACCTGCTGCATTTCCTGACCCGCCATGCCGGCCGCGCCTTCAGCCGCAGTGAACTGCTGCAGCGCGTCTGGGGTGCCGGTTTCGACGGCTATGAACACACCGTCAATTCACACATCAACCGGCTGCGCAACAAGGTCGAAGACGACCCGCGCGAGCCGCGCCGCATCGTCACCGTGTGGGGCGTGGGCTACCGCTACGAAGAGGTGAAGCCATGACACGCCGCCTGACCATCACCAGCCGCCTGACGCTGGCCCTGGCGCTGCTGCTGCTGGGCTACGGCGCGCTGGTTGCCGGCCTGGGCCGCCACGTCGCGGCGCAGCAGGAACAAGAAGCGCTGCAGCGGCTGTCGCACGGGCTGGCGCGGCACATCGTGGGCCACTGGCCCGAGATCACCGTGGCCGACCCCGGCCAGGCCGAACGCGCCGCGCGCCACGCGCTGCTGCAGATGCTGATGGTGGTGAACCCCGGCGTGCAGGTCTACATCCTGGACGCCCAGGGGCGCGTTGACGCCTACCTGGGCGAGCCCGGCATGGTGCGCCAGCCACAGGTCGACCTCAACGCCGTGCGCGGCTTTCTGGGTGGTGCCAAGCTGCCGCTGCTGGGCACCGACCCGATGGGTTCGGACGCGCCGCGCATCTTCAGCGCGGCCATGTTCCCGCCGCGCCCGGGCGACACCCAGCCGCCGGGCTACCTGTACATCGTGCTCGACGGCCGGGCGCGCAGCCAGGTGGCGGCGCAGCTCAGCCAACAGCGCGTGTGGCAGGGCGCGGCGGCCGCCGCTGCGGCCGGTTTGCTGGCCACCTGGGCGCTGGGCCTGTTCAGCTTTCGCCGCCTGACCCGGCCCTTGCAGCAGGTGGCCCGGCGCATGGGTGACTACGCCCGGCGTGACGAGGGCACGGGCAACCGAACG
>JAYVBO010000321.1:0-8179 GCA_043750435.1 Betaproteobacteria bacterium
ACCGAACTCGAACCGGAGCTGACGCGGGCCGAGATCGAGGTCATTCGCCGCCGTCGCAACGACGATGTCGGTGCCTGGGGCTGCTTCCATCAAGCTACGGCCGAACTGGCGCGCTACGGGTGGACCGAAGCCGCGGTGGGCGAAGCCCGAAGGCATTTGCAGGCCGCCTGTGCCATCGACCCGTCGTTCGCACTCGCGCACGCCCAGTTCGCCTTGCTGACCGCACTGGGAATGAACACGGGGTTCATCGAGCCGACGCCCGCAGCCGACACGGAGGCGCGCGCGGCCGTCGAACGCGCGGTGGCCCGCGACCCGAGCAACGCGCAGGCGCATGTCGCGCTGGGTGCAAGCCTTGCGATGACGGAGCAGTGGGACAAGGGCATCCTGGCCATGCGCCACGGCATGCGCATCAGCCCGCGAGACCGGCGGCTGGGCTTTTGGGGCTGGGCGCTGGGTACGTTTCTGCTGCGTGCCGGGCGACCGGAAGAAGCACTCATGGAGGCCCGTGCGAGCACCGGTCGCGACCCCAAGCTCTACCTCGCGCATGTCTTGCAAACGCTGGCGCTGCAGACACTCGGTCGGACAGTGGAAGCAGATCGAGCGTATGCCTGCGCGCGCCGGCTCAGGCCCACCATCCGGCGCGAGGATGTGGTGCGGTCGCACGGCCAGCATGCCGCCGATCAAATCCAGCACCTCTGCGCCTGAGCAGGCTGGCGGCGGCCATCAACGACAGTTGCTGCCTGACGGAAAGATATTCACAAAGACCGACGCAGCCGCTCTTCAAGGCTCGCTTTGCCGTCAGCCACTTCTCGGCGTGGACTCGATCCCAAGGCTCTGCGCGAATCCGTTCGGCTGCGCGGGCGTCAGCTTCGGGGCGATGAACTCGGCTTATCGAATGTCGCTGAAGGGTCGGCTCTAGCCTGCCGGCGCCCAAGACAGCGGTCATTCAAGGTGCTCGGCTGCAGATGGCAGCTTCCTGGTCAGGTTAGCAACAGGCAGTCCCGGCCAGGAACGGCCGGTCGACCAGCGGCCAAGCAGCCGTTCAGATCAGCCTTGAGCGCCGAGGTTCGTGGCCATGCGGTTCACAGCCTGAGTCAGCGCCGGCAAATCCTGTTCGACCACCAGCCAGACCGCCCCGAGGTCAACGCCCAGGTAGCCATGCACGATCACGTTGCGAAAACCGGCAAGTTCACGCCAGGGAATCAGTGGCTCGGTGCTCTTGCTCGCCATCGACAAGCGCTGGCTTGATTCGGCCAAGATCTGCAAATTGCGAATCACAGCGTCTTGCACCAGACGTGATGTATCGAAACGGGCCCGTTCGGCGCCGGTGTACTCGGCGATCCGGTCCAGGCAATCGCGCATGTGCGCCAGGAGCACCCGGTCGGCCTCAGGGCCTGGGTTCACAGCGGCACGGCGCTTGCCACCACGCGCTCGCGCAGCGCAGGGTGCAAGCTCGCTTCGGTGACGACATCCACACGGCGGCCCAGCAATTCCTGTGCATCCAGCAACAGGCCGCCCAACGCCAGGCCGCTGGTTCCTGGGGCCAGGGTCACCAGCAGATCAACGTCACTGTTGTCGCTGCCGTCGCCTCGGCTCATCGAGCCGAAGACCCTGACACCCGTGACGCCGCGCCTGCGTGCCAAGGCCAGCAGTTCGGCGCGGTGAGTCTCGATCAGCGCATGCATCGGCGGCAGTGTAGCCATCCGATGCCGACCCGGGTGACTGCTTCAAGGCAGCGAGGCGCTAGACCCCACTGGGTCGAATGCCGTTGGTCGTGGGGAACTGGAGCTGCCGTTCGGCAAGCTTGAGGTCCGTCGGCCACCGGTAGCGACACCACCAGGTGTTGCTCGGCAGAGCGACCAGCGTATCGGCAAAGGCTCGCGCCGGGCACGCTAACGTGCAGCTCTGCGCCTCGCCAGGCGGCAAGGTGCGACCATTGGTTCAGCCTGCATTCAGCCACCTGGGCACTCGGTCCAGGTTGATGTGTGTAGCTGCACCGACCTCAGCCATGCACGCATCGACTCTGACACCGCCCGCACCACCCACCCTGCCAGGCACAGTGTTGCCGCGGCTCTACACCTTTCGCCGTTGCCCTTACGCCATTCGCGCACGGATGGCGCTCCTGCAGGCCGGGCGGGCCTTCGAGGCGGTAGAGGTCAGTTTGCGCGACAAGCCAGCAAGCCTGCTGGCCTTATCGCCCAAGGCTACGGTACCCGTCCTGCAGTTGCCCGATGGAGGCGTGATTGAGGAGAGTTGGGACATCCTGCGCTGGGCACTGGCCGAGCTCGATCCGCAGGGATGGTGGGCGCGGGCGCAGTCGCCTGCCAACCTGGACTTGGTACAGCGCAACGACGGCGACTTCAAGCATCACCTGGACCGCTGGAAGTACGCCCAGCGCTACGCGAGTGCATCCCTCACGCCAGGCGCACACCGTGACAGGGCGCTGGAAGTGCTGCCGCAACCGCTGGAGGCCTGGCTGCAAAGCGCGCCCTACCTGGGCGGCGTCACGCCTTGCGCCACCGACTTGGCCGTGATGCCCTTCGTCCGCCAGTTCGCCTCGGTGGATCCGGGATGGTTCGCAACGCAGAACCTGCCAACGGTGCGAGCTTGGCTGAATGGCTGGCTCTCCAGCCCGCTATTCGTTACATGCATGGCCAAGTTGCCCGCGCAAGGTGCGGTTCGCTTTCCGTTGCTCTGATGCGAGCCTGGCTGTCGATCAGATCTCGATCCGAATTCTTTCGGATCCAAGCCGCGGCCCCAAGAAGACGCCGCACGCGACCACCAGCACCAAGCTTTGACGAGCCGCCGCGATCACCTTGCCCCTGATGCCGGTGCAGAGGGTCAGCGCCGCCAAGCCAGCACCTACCAGCGCGCAACCGCCACTTCTGGTCGCCGGGTCAGGGCCAACCAGGCTCGTGCGGGACGACCGCTGAACTTTAGGGCTCTGGGAGTCAGTTGCATGGGCGCTGGAGCCCAACGGCCGGTTCTGGGTGAAGCGGTCTGTCGCCCGAACTGACATCGAGTGGCAGGTCTCGGCGCCCGCCGACATTCGTCTGGCAAGAGTGAACGACAGCAACCAGTCTGGTGCTGTCGCCCATTCCACAGGGGTCAACGACAGCAGATAGCCAACGTGAAACCGCCGACGGTTCCGACATCAGGCGAACCGACCAGCCGCGGCTCAGCAGGCGGGCCCACCTTCAGCGGTGTTCGCGCGTTTGCAGATCTTCGTTTGCAGCAATGCAACAAAACCCCGCAATTCAAGATAAATGCAAGTTTGCGCGTCTTCAGAGGACAGAAAACCCCGCATTTATTGCAACTTTATGACCCGATGTGACCGGGCCGCCCCTTACTCCACCGTCACGCTCTTCGCCAAGTTGCGCGGCTTGTCGACATCGGTGCCACGCGCACAGGCCGTGTGATAGGCCAGCAATTGCAGCGGCACCACATGCAGGATGGGTGACAGCGCACCGTAGTTTTCGGGCATGCGGATGACGTGCACGCCCGGCTCGTTGCTGATGTGGGTGTCATCGTCGGCGAAGACATAAAGCTGGCCGCCGCGTGCGCGCACTTCTTGCAAATTGCTTTTCAGCTTTTCCAGCAAGGCGTCATTCGGCGCCACCGTTACCACCGGCATCTGGTCGGTGACCAAGGCCAGCGGGCCGTGTTTCAGTTCACCGGCCGGGTAGGCCTCGGCGTGGATGTAGCTGATTTCTTTCAGCTTCAGCGCGCCTTCCATGGCGATGGGGTAATGCAGGCCACGGCCCAGGAACAAGGCGTTTTCCTTGCGCGCGAAATCTTCGCTCCAGGCGATGATTTGCGGCTCCAGCGCCAGCACCGCCTGCAGCGCCACGGGCAGGTGGCGCAGGGCTTTCAGTTCGGCGGCTTCGCGTTCGTCGCTCAGGCGGCCGCGCACTTGCGCCAGCGCCAAGGTCAGCAAATACAAACCGGCCAATTGGGTGGTGAAGGCCTTGGTGCTGGCCACGCCAATTTCAACGCCGGCCCGCGTGATGTAGGCCAATTCGCATTCGCGCACCATGGCACTGGTGGCCACATTGCAAATGGTCAGCGTGTGCTTCATGCCCAGGCTGCGCGCGTGCTTAAGCGCGGCCAGGGTGTCGGCGGTTTCACCGCTTTGCGTGATGGTGACCACCAGGGTTCGCGGGTCGGGCACGCTGTCGCGGTAACGGTATTCACTGGCCACTTCCACCGTGGTGGGTATGCCGGCAATGCTTTCCAACCAGTAACGCGCGGTGCTGCCCGAATAGAAACTGGTGCCGCAGGCCAGGATCAGCACGCGGTCTACTTCTTTGAAGACGCGGTAGGCGCCGTCGCCGAACAGTTCAGGGCTGATGCCTTCCACACCTTCCAGCGTGTCGGCCAGCGCGCGCGGTTGTTCGAAGATTTCCTTTTGCATGTAATGGCGGTAAGGGCCTAATTCGGCCGCGCCGCTGTGGGCATGCACGGTGCGCACGGGGCGCTGCACCGGCAGATGACGAGCCTGGCCCTCGGCCGACGAAATCCAATACTTGCCCAATTGCAAATCGACGACGTCACCCTCTTCCAGGTAGACGATCTGGTCGGTCACGCCGGCCAGGGCCATGGCGTCGCTGGCCAGGAAGTTTTCGGTGGCCCCGTTGCCGGCCATGCCCACGCCCAAAACCAGCGGCGAACCCTGGCGCGCGCCCACCACGCGCTGCGGTTCGTCGCGGCAAAACACCGCAATGGCGTAGGCGCCGCGCAAGCGCGGCAGGGCTTGCTGCACGGCTTCCAGCAGGTCACCGCTGTACAGGCTGTGCACCAGGTGGGCGATGACCTCGGTGTCGGTCTGACTGGCGAAAACATAGCCGCGCTGCTGCAGTTCGGCACGCAGTTCGTCGTGGTTTTCTATGATGCCGTTGTGGACCAAGCCGATGCGGGCCAAGGGCGCGGCGGCGTCCACGCCGTCCAGGTCGCCGTAGCCGGTGGCCAGGGCGTCGACATGCGCGCCGGCCGAAAAATGCGGGTGGGCGTTGTGCACCGCCGGCGCACCGTGCGTGGCCCAGCGGGTGTGCGCAATGCCGGTGCCCGAAGCAATGCCCTCGGCCGCGATGCCCACTTCCAGTTCCGCCACGCGGCTGGTGCTGCGCGCCCGGCGCAGTTCGCCGCCCTGGTGGACGGCCACGCCGCAGGAGTCGTAACCCCGGTATTCCAGGCGCTTCAGGCCTTCCAGCAGGATGGGAACGATGTTGCGGGTACTGACGGCGCCGACGATGCCACACATAGGAAGGAGTCCTTGAATACGGGGTGGCGCATGCTAGGTCGACCGACTTGAAGTTTTCCGCCAAATTTGACCGACTTTGCGATTGAAATCACCAGCATATCCATCAAGTGCAATATTCAGCCATGTTGTAAGTAGTTTTGAGCTTATTATTTCGCCATGGATCTCGACGCCACCGACCTGCGCTTGCTGGAATTGCTGCAAAACGACGCCTCGCTGTCCAACCAAGAGCTGGCCGAGCGCGCCCTGACCTCACCCGCCACGGCGTTGCGCCGGGTGCGGCGCCTGATGGACACCGGCGTCATCGAAGGCCGCGTGGCGCTGCTCAACCTGCAAGCGGCGGGCGGCGGCGCCGGCCTGACCGCGCTGGTGGAAGTGACGCTGGACCGCCAGGGCGCCGAACACCTGGACGCCTTTGAGGCCCGCGCCGTGGCGCAGAGCGTGGTGCAACAGGTTTACCGCGTGTCGCCCGGCCCTGACTTCATGCTGGTGCTGCAGGTGGCCGACATGCCGGCCTATCACGCGCTGGTGCAGCGCCTGTTCACCCAAGACGCCAATGTGCGCAACGTGAAGGCCTTCTTCAGCGTGAAGCGCGCCAAGTTCGACACGCGCGTGGCGCTGCCCGCAGCTTGAATCCGACCAACAGGTTGGTGGGCTTCAGGCGCCGGAACGCGGAACCGGGTCGCCGCTGGTTTTCATCACTGCCAGCCCCTTGAGGTATTCGCCCTCGGGGAACAGCATCGTCGTGGGGTGGTCGCACGCACCTTCCAGGCGCTGCAGGATGGCGCCGTCGACGCCCGCGTCGATGGCCGCGCCGGCGACGATTTTGTGGAACAGGCCGGCGTCGATGCCACCCGAACATGAAAACGTCAGCAGCAGGCCGCCGGGTTCCAGCAGCATGAAGGCCAAGCGGTTGATGTCTTTGTAGGCCCGCGCGGCGCGCTCGGCGTGCGCCGCCGTGGGCGCGAACTTGGGTGGGTCGAGCACGATGGCATCAAAGCGCCGGCCGGCCTTCAGGCTGTCGCGCAGGAACTGGTTGACGTCGGCGTCCAGGCCCTCGCTGCGCGCGGCGTCGAAGCCGTTCAGCGCCACATGCGCTTGCACCCGGGCGATGGCCGGGCCCGATGAATCGACGCTGGTGACCTGGGCCGCGCCGCCGGCCAGCGCGGCCACCGTGAAGCCGCCGGTGTAGCAGTAGCCGTTCAGCACGCGCTGCAAACCCAGTTGGCGCACCCAGCGGGCGAAGTGGGCGCGGTTGTCACGCTGGTCCAGGTAGAAGCCGGTCTTGTGGCCCTCGGCCACGTCCACCGTCAGGCGCCAGTCGTGTTCGGTGATGGTGATGTCGGTGCTGCCATCGCCACGCAGCCAGCCCGTCTGCGCGGGCAGGCCTTCCAGACCGCGCGCGCTGGCGTCCGAGCGTTCGTACAGGCGGGTCAAGCCCGTCGCCTGCAGCAGCGCATCGGCCAGCGTCTGCTTCCAGCGCTCGACGCCCGCCGAGCCGAACTGCGCGCACAGCGTGTCGCCGTAGCGGTCAACGATCAAACCGGGCAGGCCGTCAGCCTCGCCGTGCACCAGGCGCAGCCCCGTGCTGTGGATGGGCAGGCGCGCGCGCAGGGCCACGGCGGCCTGCACGCGGCGTTCGAAGTAGCTGCGGTCTATGCGTTCGGCCTCGTCGAAGGACCAGGCGCGCACCCGGATCATCGAACTGCCGCTGTACGCGCCCCAGGCCAGAAAGCGGCCGTCGGCGTCTTCCACGCGCACGGTCTCGCCAGGGTCGGCCTTGCCGCTGGCGACGCCGCCCTCGAAGACCCAGGGGTGGCGGCGTTGCAGGGAACGTTCGCGGCCGGCGCGCAGGCGTAGGGATTTCATGGCCTGCATTCTCGCCGTGGCGTCCCATGACGTGCGGATTGACGCTGGGGCGCGCTGCCCGTAGAACCCCCAGCTTGGTCTCACGCTGAAAGCCCGCGAATGAAGACGCGCTTGCCTGTATCCCGTTCGCTGCTGGCCAGCGCCGTGCTGTCGCTGCTGACCGCTTGCGCCCTGGGCCCGCTGCAGCCCGACCGCAGCGCCCGCGCGCCCGACCTGAAGGGCTTCGGCAGCGTGCAAGTGCCCATCACCACCGCCGCGCCCGCCGCCCAGCGCTGGTACACGCAGGGCGTGCTGCAGGCCTACGCCTTCAATGAAGTCGAGGCCGTGCGCATGTTCAAGGCCGGCTTGGCGCAAGACCCGGATTGCGCGATGTGCGCCTGGGGCGTGGCCTGGCAGTTGGGGCCCAACATCAACAACACCGACCGCGGCGGTGTGCGCGAAGCGCTGCGCTACCTGGACTACGCGCTGGCCCACGCCGCGCGCGCCACCCCGCGTGAACGCGACTTGATGGCCGCCCTGGCCCTGCGCTACGGCCACGGCAGCCAGGCCCGTGAAGCGCGCGAGATGGCGCCGCTGCTGGCCGACCGTTGCGGCACCAAAGGCGAAGCGGCCAACGAGAAGGCCGACCCACTGGACCTGGCCTACGCCGAACGCCTGCGCACGCTGGTGGCCGGCGCGCCCACCGACCCCGAACTGCTCGCACTGTGGGCCGAAGCCGAGATGGTGGCCACGCGCGCCGACTGGTGGGACGAGAAAACCGGCAAGGCCGCCGGCCGCATCGGCGAGGTGGCCAGCGCACTGGAACACGGGCTGGCGCTACAGCCCGCCCACATCGGCCTGAACCACTACCTGATCCACGCGGTGGATGCGCGCGGCGTGGCGCAGCGCGCCGAGGCCGCTGCTGACCGCCTGGGCGGCCTGGCGCCGGCTTCACCGCACCTGGTGCACATGCCGTCGCACACCTACGGCCGCATCGGGCGCTATGCCGACGCGGAGCGGGTCAACGAAGCGGCCGTGGCGGCCGACGTGACGCTGGCGGCCGAGCAGAAGGCA
>JAYVBO010000322.1:0-3523 GCA_043750435.1 Betaproteobacteria bacterium
CGTTGCGCCGGCCAACTTCAACGACCCCAAGCAGACCGTCATCGCCGGCACCAAGGCCGGCGTGGATCTGGCCTGCGAAAAGCTCAAGGGTCTGGGCGCCAAGCGCGCCTTGCTGCTGGCCGTTTCGGCGCCTTTCCATTCGTCGCTGATGAAGCCGGCGGCCGAAGTGCTGCGTGAACGGCTGGTCAACGTGGCGATCCGCTCGCCGCGCATCCCTGTCGTCAACAACATCGACGTGGCCGTGCAGTCCGATCCCGACGCCATCCGCGACGCGCTCTACCGCCAGGCCTTCGGGCCGGTGCGCTGGGTTGAGGTGACGCAAGCCCTGAAGGCCCGCGGCTTGAACCACATCTTCGAATGCGGCCCGGGCAAGGTGCTGGCCGGGCTGGTCAAGCGCATCGACGCCGAAATCAACACCGCCACCGTGCTCGACCCGGCCAGCCTGGCGCAGGCCAAGGGCTTGCTGGCATGAGCAACGCACCGAATACCGCGGCGGCAGCCGCTGCCTTGCCCGCTCAGGTCGCCCTCGTCACCGGCGCCACGCGCGGCATCGGCCGTGCCATCGCCTTGGCCCTGGCCGGCGCGGGTTACCGCGTCACCGGCACGGCCACATCGGCCTCCGGTGCTGCCGCGATCACCGAGGCTTTGTCCGCTTTCCCGGGCTGCCAGGGCATCTTGCTGGACGTCACCGACGGCGCGGCACTCGACGCCGCCATTGATGACATCGTCAAAGCGCAGGGCGGCCTGCACGTGCTGGTCAATAACGCCGGCATCACGCGCGACGGCCTGTCCATGCGCATGAAGGACGATGATTGGGACGCGGTGCACGACACCAACCTCAAGGCCGTCTTCCGCGCTTGCCGCGCCGCCACCCGGCCGATGATGAAACAGCGCTACGGCCGGCTGATCAACATCACCTCGGTGGTCGGCGCCATCGGCAACGCGGGCCAGGCCAACTACGCAGCGGCCAAGGCCGGCGTGGCCGGCCTGACGCGGGCCTTGGCGCGTGAATTGGGCGGCCGCAACATCACCGTCAATTGCGTGGCGCCGGGCTTCATCGCCACCGACATGACCCACGGTTTGCCCGAGGCCGTGAAGACCGGCTTGCTGGCGCAGATTCCGCTGGGCCGCCTGGGTTCAGCCGAAGAAGTGGCCCACGCGGTGCTGTTCCTGGCCAGCCGCGAAGCCAGCTACATCACCGGGACTGAGTTGGCCGTCAACGGCGGCATGCACATGGGCTGAAGCGCCACCGCGCGCTGTCGGCAAGATCACTGAAATCCGGTACAGGCCCCGCCGGTAGAATCGAGGGCTGTTGGAACCGACCCCACTCCTGGAGGAGACATGAGCGATATTGAAGCGCGAGTCAAGAAGATCATTGCCGAGCAACTCGGCGTACCCGAATCCGACGTCACCAACGAGAAAGCCTTCGTGGCCGACCTCGGTGCCGACTCGCTGGACACCGTTGAACTGGTGATGGCACTCGAGGACGAGTTCGGGATCGAAATCCCCGACGAAGAAGCCGAAAAAATCACCACGGTGCAACTCGCGATTGATTACGCGAGCACGCACCAAAAGGGCTGATTTCCGGTGAGCCGTCGCCGCGTCGTCGTCACGGGCCTGGGGCTCGTGAGCCCGGTGGGCAATTCGGTGACCGAAGGCTGGGCCAACTTGTTGGCCGGCCGTTCGGGCATCGATCTCATCACGAAGTTCGATGCGTCGAACTTCGCCTGCCGCATTGCCGGTGAGGTCAAAGGTTTCCGGATCGAGGATTACATCCCCGCCAAGGAAGCCCGCCACATGGACAGCTTCATCCACTTCGGCATGGCTGCGGCCATACAGGCCGTGCAGGATGCTGGCTTGCCGCATGGCGAGACCCTGAGCGAGGACGAGGCCGAGCGCATCGGCTGTCTGGTCGGTTCGGGCATCGGCGGGTTGCCGATGATCGAACAGACCGACGGCGAATACCGCGAGCGCGGCCCGCGCCGCATCTCGCCATTCTTCGTGCCGGCCTCGATCATCAACATGATCTCGGGCCATGTCTCGATCAAATACGGCTACACGGGGCCGAATCTGGCCATCGTGACGGCCTGCACCACGGGCCTGCATGCCATCGGCCAAGCCGGTCGCATCATCGAGTACGGCGACGCCGACGTGATGATTGCCGGCGGTGCCGAAAGCACCATCTCGCCGCTGGGCCTGGGCGGCTTCGCAGCGGCGCGTGCGCTGTCCACCCGCAACGACGACCCCCAGACGGCCTCGCGCCCCTGGGACCGCGACCGCGACGGCTTCGTGCTGGGCGAGGGCGCGGGCGTGGTGGTGCTGGAAGAGTACGAACACGCCAAGAAGCGCGGCGCCAAGATCTACGCCGAACTGGCCGGGTTCGGCATGGGCGCCGACGCCCACCACATGACGGCGCCCAGCGTTGACGGCCCTAAGCGCAGCATGAAAGCCGCGCTGCGCAATGCCGGCATCAATGCCAGCGAAGTGCAGTACCTGAATGCGCACGGCACCAGCACGCCGCTGGGCGATGCCAACGAAACGAATGCCATCAAGCTGGCTTTCGGTGACCATGCCAAGCGTCTGGTGGTCAACTCGACCAAGTCGATGACCGGCCATTTACTGGGCGGCGCCGGCGGCATCGAGTCGGTCTTCACGATCTTGGCGCTGCACCACCAGGTGTCGCCGCCGACCATCAACATCTTCAACCAGGACCCGGAATGCGACCTGGACTACTGCGCCAACGAAGCGCGGCAGATGAAGATCGAACTGGCCGTGAAGAACAACTTCGGCTTCGGCGGCACCAACGGCACGCTGGTGTTCCGCCGGGCTTGATGCCTCATGCGCGCCGCGCCGCCCGTCAGCGTGCGCTGCTCGGGCGGGCGGTGGTGGCGCGGTTTGCAAACCGCGCTGCCCACCTTGGCGGCTGCGGCCTGCGGCGTCTGGGTTTTGCAATGGACGCAGCAATCCTTGGCCTGGGCCGCCGTGTTCGCCACGGCGGTGGCCGGTCTGTCGTGGCGCCTGGCCGCCCCGACACCGGTTGATTTGGTTTGGGACGGCCAGCGCTGGACAGCCGATGGCCAACCCGGCCAGTTGGACGTGATGCTCGACGTCGGCGGCGCCTTGCTGCTGCGCCTGCGGCCCGACTTGGGCCGCCGTCACCGCTGGATCGCGGCCAGCGCGGCCGAAGTCGGCACCGCGATGCACGGGCTGCGCGTGGCCGCCTACCACCGCCCGTCCGAGCCGCCCGGCCGCTGAATGGCCGACACCGATGCTGATGCCCCGCTGGTTGAGCGCGCCCAGCGCGGCGATGTCCGGGCTTTCGAGATGCTGGTGGTCAAGTACCAGCGCCGGGTCGAACGCCTGATCGGCCGCATGGTGCGCGACACCGGTCTGGTGCAGGACATCGCCCAGGAAAGCTTCATCCGCGCCTACCGCGCGCTGCCGCAGTTCCGCGGCGAGGCGGCTTTCTACACCTGGCTCTACCGCATCGCCGTCAACACCGCCAAGAAAGCGCTGCTCGACA
>JAYVBO010000323.1:0-17583 GCA_043750435.1 Betaproteobacteria bacterium
CAGCAAGGTCCACGCGGGGCGCCACCGGGCCGGTGTCAAAGAGGCGGGCCGCGGCCACACAGGCCAGGGCGGTGAGTTCCTCGCTGTCGGCGCAGCGCTGGGTAATGGCGGGGTCGCCGTGCAGGCTGGCGGCCACGTCCAGCAGTTGCGGCAGGTCGGGCAGCGCGGTGCAGAAGGTGTCGAGGGCGTCGCGTGACAGCGAAGCCACGCTGGCCAGCGCCCGGCCCACGGCCACGGGCGCCGCGTTGGCGTCGCCCGAGCGCTGGCTGAGCATGGCCTGGCGTTCGTAGTGGTCGAAGGTGCGGCGGGTGTTCAGGGCCAGCTGTTCGGCCAGTTCGGCGTCGGCATGGCCCACGCGCGCCGGCAGCGGCACGCTGCGCAAGGCGCAGATCTGACCCTGCTGGATCAGGCCGATGGACATGTGGTTGCCCACCAGGCAAACGGCCACGGTGCTGGCCGGCAGGGTGTCTTGCAGCAGCGCCATGCCGCGCAGGGCGCTGTCGATGACGTCGATGGACCGGACATCGATGCCCGCCTGGC
This sequence comes from Betaproteobacteria bacterium, assembly GCA_043750435.1. Taxonomy (GTDB): domain Bacteria; phylum Pseudomonadota; class Gammaproteobacteria; order Burkholderiales; family Burkholderiaceae_C; genus Rubrivivax. The sequence continues at coordinate 541 of JAYVBO010000323.1, forward strand.
GCAGCGTAGCCAGCTGGCCTTGTGCAGTTTCCATCCGCACGGCCACGCCCAGCACCTGGGGACGCGCGGCCTCGTTGGCGCGCGGCAGCGGCAGCGCCACGGTCAGCAGTTGTTCGGGTTCGGTGCTCAGCGCTTCGCCCATGGGCCAGCGCAGGGCCAGATTCAGTTCGGCATCGGGCACTTCGGGCTTGTCCAGCGTCAGCAAGAAGCGCTCTTCGCTGTGCAAGACCAGCACGCCCCGGCTGCCCTTGAACAACGGCTTCCAGCCCGCCAGATCGCTGGCTTCGCCTTCTTCAGCGGCCAGCAGATGCAGGCCGTCGGCCCGCGCTTCCAGGCGGACGACCGCGCAGCGCGCGCCGACCATCACCACCGTGACCGCCCTGGCGCCGCTGCGTGGCAGCCCCAGCCCGAACGCCCACCGCGACCCGGCCGGTCGGGCCGGTCGCTTGGACGTGAGACGTGACCACATCGCGGCCACTTGGGCTTTGCAGGGCAGGCTCGGTTTCAGGGTCGATGGCATGAAGCTGATGGTCGGGCAACTGGGTGTTGCACCAAGCCCGGATATCAGGCGCCTTTCCGGTGCAATTCAAAGCTGCGGGCCAGGGCCGGCCGCCGTCCCGCCCGGACGGCTTACCAGGTTTCGCGGCGCAACAAGGCGTCGCGTTGCGGCTTGCCCCAGGTGGCCAGGGCCTGCGGGCCGCTGCCGCTGCTGCCGCCGAGCAGCCAGCTCTGCGTCATGTTCACCAACGCCGCGCTGGCGCCGGCGGTGGTGCAACTGCTGCCGGTGGCGGCCGGGCCGGCCAGCCGCAAGGTCAAGCGGCCCGGTGCGCCGGCCGGTGTGCCGGGGAAGGCCAGCCAGGCGCGGCCGCCCCGGGTGGTGACGCTGCCCGCCATCGGTGCGGCGCAACTGCCCAGCGTGCTGAAGACGCCGCTGGGTGTTTCCACCGCCACGTTCTGGTTCTGGACGGTCACGCAGCCCTGGTCGTCGGTCAGCGTCACCCAGCCGGCGGCGGTGTAGCGCTGCAGCTGGGCCAGCAGGCGCAGCCCGCTGCGCACGTCGCCGTAGCCGGGCGACAGCGACAGGCGCGCGCTGTAGAAGACGCCGCCGCTGTTGAAAGCCGCGCTGCCCTGATTGGCGGTCGCGGTCAGCGTCGGATTGCCAGACACGGCGGCCTCGCTGGCGTCCGAAACGCTCAGCGACCAGGCAAAGGTGGGTGTGATGCTGTCCTGGACAGAACCGCTGGCCAGGTCAAGCGAAAAGCGGTCGGTGCTGCTGGCGGTGATGCGCGCCTGGCCGGCGCCCAGGTCGCTCACCGCGAGGCTGCCGTAGCTGGCCGAGAAGGTGGCGCTACCGGTGCTGCCGGCGGCCAGGACTGCGCTCAGGCCGGATCCGGCGGCCAGTTTCATCAGGCTGCCGGTCCAGCGCGTGGTCGTGGCGCCGGCGGCGTTCAGCGCCGTCACCGTCACTTGCGGCGTGGTGTTCCAGGCGAAGGCCTGGCCGATGAAGGTGGCGCCGGCGCCGCTGGCCATGCAGGCGGCGTTGGCCGTTGCCAGCTGGCCGCTGGTGCTGACGGCCACGCTGTAGCTGTCGGGAATGAACCGGCCGACGGACAGCAACGAAGAAGCGAGCGTCCGAACACCAATCAGGGTGTCGGCGGCATCGACGTTGGCGTAGCTGGCGTCGGTGAGCTGCAGCTGCAGGGCGCCGACCTCGGCGTAGCTGACCGAACTGTTGGTGTAAGCGCCCGCCAAAGCAGCCGTGCTGGGCGCCGTCAAGCTGGCGGCGGTGCAGCCGCTGGGCAGCAAACAGCCGGCTGCGGCCAGCACCGGGCTGCCGTCGTAGCCGGTCATCACGGCGCCGGTGGCGTCCAGCGCCTGGGCGCGCACCGTGAAGGGGCGGCCGGCGCGGTGCACTGCGCCACCGCTGGCGGCGGTGTTGGCCAGCGCGCGGGCGGTGCCGGCGGTGCTGCTGTCGGCATCGCTGGCGCCGGTCCAGCTGTAGCTGGCCGGCAAGGCGGCGTAAGCGTCGTTGCTGCAAGCCGTGACGGTGCTGCCGCCCGAGGTGTAGCTCAGCTTCACGCGCATCACCCGGGTGCCGCTTGCTGGCGGGGTGAGCGCCACCGTGACCCGCGAATTGTTGCTGAAGGTGGCGCTGCCGGCGCTGCCCTTGTCAACCCAGGAAGCGCGGCAGCTGCCGCTCAGCGCGCCGCTGTCGTCGCGCGCGTCCACCCAGTTCAGGCTGACCGTGCCGGTGAAGCCGGGGTGCAGGGCGCTGCCGCTGTTGTCCAGGGCAATGACGGCAAAACTGGCGGGCGTGCCGGCGGTTTTGCTGGTGATGGTGCCGCTCAGCGCGCCCGCCGACGTCACCGCATCGAAGGCGTTGAAGCTGCCCGGCGTGAGTGCGGCCACGGTGGTGCTGGTCCAGTTGGGGCCGAATTCGCTGGTGTTGCCGGCGGCGTCGGTGGCGGTGGCGGTGAGGGCGTCGCCCACGTTCAGCGCACCGGCGGTGTAGGCCACGGTGCCGCTGTAGCGGCCGTTGGCGTCGGCGGTCAGGAAGCCCAGGTAGGTCAGGCCCTCGCCGTAGCCGCTGCTGTCGGCGGCGGCTTTGAAGAATTCCACCCGCGCACCGGCGAAAGCCGCCTGCCCGGTGCCCGTGCCGATGTAGCCGTAGACGGTGACGCTGGTGCTGCCGCTGCCCACGCCGGCTCCGGTGGTCACCGGCATGTTCATGCCTTTGTTGGGCAGGCTGATGTTGCTGACCCCGGTGTTGACGGTGACGCCGTCGTTGCCCAGGTCGATGCCCAGGCCGCCGTTGCCCGCGATGGTGTTGGCCAATATCTGCACCTGCGCCGGGCCGCCCGCGGCCACGCCGACGCCAGCCGCGCCGTTGTTGAAGAGGGTGTTGCCGCTGATGGAAACGCCGGTCAGGCTGGCCGACAGCACTGCCACGCCGCTGCCGCCGTTCCCCAGACCGCCGGTGGCGCTGGCGTCGGTGCCGATGAGGTTGCCGCTGATGGTGGTGCTGCTGGCGCCCACCGTGATGCCCGCGCCGGTGTTGCCGGCAATGACATTGCGGTCGGCCGTGGTGCTGCCGCCGATGAGGTTGCCTGCGCCTGTGATGTAAACGCCGGCGCCGCCATTGGCCGCTGCGGTGGCTGTGGCCGGCGCCAGACCGATGCGCATGCCGACCAGGGTGTTGCCGCTGCCGCTGAGGGTGATGCCGTTGGCCGGGAAGCGGTTGATGGCCAGCCCGCGCAGCGTGCTGTTGCTGGCCGACACCACCAGGCCGGTGGTGCCGCCGGGCGCTGCGCTGCCGCTAATTTCCACAATCGGGCTGTAGCTGCTGGTGCTGAAACCGGTCTGCGTCGTGCCGTCGATGAGCACCGTGCGGGTGACCGACGGCAGGGCTGAAGCCGGTGTGATGGTGCAGGCCGCCGCACCATAGCTGCTGCAGCCCGGCAGCGCGAAGACGATGCTCGGCGGCGTGGCCAGGCCGGCCCAGGCGTTCAGTTCGGTGAGGGCCGCGCGCAGGGTGCACACACCGCCGGCGGTGGCGCACAGGCCGTCGCCGGCGCTGGCGTCGGTGGCGTCGCCCTTGTCGTTGACCACCAGGTCGACGATCAAACCGCTGAAATTGGCGCCGAATTCCGAGGTGTTGCTGGCCGTGTCGGTGGCCGTGGCGGTGAGCTTGCTGCCGATGGCCAGAGCCGTCACCGGCAGGGTCAGCGTGGCGCTGAAATTGCCGCTGCTGTCGGCCGTCACGGCACCCAGGTAGATTTTGCCGCTGCCGTAGCCGGTGCCGTCGTTGTCGCTGGCGTAGATTTCCACCCGGCTGCTGGCAAAGGTGCTTTGCCCGGCCGCGCTGCCCACATAGCCAGCCACCACCAACTGGCTGCCGGTGGCGCGGGCGCTGGTGAAAACCGGGCTGTCCATCAGCAAATTGCCCGCGCCGGCCGTTTTGGCGCCGTCGTTCAGGCTCACACCGTTGGCATTCAGGTCGATACCGATGTTGCCGTTGCCGTAGATGAGGTTGCCCTGGATAGCATTGCCGGCCGCGCCGGCCTGCACCGCCACGCCGCGGCCGGTGTTGCCGGTGATCAGGTTGCCCGCGCCGGCCGCCGTGCCGCCCACCAGCACGCTGCCGCCGGCGGCCGCCACGCTGATGTCGATGCCATTGCCGGTGTTGGCAATGGCCGCCGTGCCGGCCGCGTTGCTGCCGATGGTGTTGCCCTGCACGGTGGCCGGCCCGGCGGCGCTGATGCCGTGGCCGCCATTGCCGCTGATCAGGTTGCGCGCCGCCACGCTGGTGCCGCCGATCACATTGCCCGTGGTGCCGCTGCACACCAGGATGCCGTGGCTGGCGTTGGGCACCGCCGCCGTGCCCGCCGCGTTGCTGCCGATGAGGTTGCCCTGCACCGTGTTGCTGTTGCTGCACAAGCTGACGCCACCCTTGGTGCTGCCGGTTTGCCCGCTGATGACGTTGCCGGCGCCGGCGGCCGTGCCGCCGATGGTGGTGGCGTTGACGCCGCTGGCCACTTCCACGCCGTAGTAGCCGCTGTTGCCCACCCGCGTGCTGCCGTCGGCGCTCACGCCGATGCGGTTGGCCGCCAGCACGTGGGCCGTGCCGCCGGCCAACCAGACCCCGGCGCCGCCGTTGCCGCTGATCACATTGCCCTGGCTGGTGCCGGTGCCGCCGATGGTGGCCGTGCCGGCCGTGACGTTGATGCCGTGTGACCCATTGGCCGACGCCGTGCTGCCGCTGCTGCTGACGCCCAGCCAGTTGCCCTGCACCGTGGCGCTGGCGCTGAGCGCGATACCGCTGCTGCTGTAGCGGTTGATGACCAGGCCCCGCACGGTGCTGCCGGCGGCCGCCACATTCAGGCCGTTGCTGCTGCCGGCGCCCACGCCGTTCAGTTCAACCACCGGGTTGGCCGTCCAGCCCGGCTGGGTCTGGGCGTCGATGACCAAGGCGCTGCTGATGCTGGGCAGTGCCGCCAGCGGCGAGATGGTCGCCACCCCGGCGGTGAAATAGTTGAAGGTGCTGCGCAGGCCGAAGCCGGCTGTGCCGTTGGGAATCATGAAAACGACGTTTTCGATGCCCGCTGTGCGCCCGCTCTGCGCCAGGCTGGCGTCGCCGCCCAGGGTGTTGGCGTTGGTCAGCACCTGGGCCAGGCTGCCGGGGCCGCTGGCGTTGTTGTTGCTGACGGTGTCGAAATTGAAGCCGAAGTCCACAGAGCCTATGGACGCCGCGCCCACCGTCACTGGCGCCACCGCGTGGGCCGTGCCGCTGAGGCCGCTGCTGTAGGCGTAGGTGGCGGTGATGAAGGTGGCGCCCGCGCTGGCGGCGCCGGGGTCGGCAAAGGCCGGGTTGGTGCCGCCCACGAAGTCGGTCACCGCCACCGCCGTGCCGCTGGTGGCGGTGGTGCGGTAGGTCATCACCGGAAGCAGCCCGGCCGCTGAGCCGCTGCGCTGCGACAGCACGCTGCTGCTCACCACCCGCAGGTGGTAAGTCCCGGCGGCCAAGCCGCTGAAGCTGTAGGCGCCGCCGCTGCCACTGGTGGTGCTGCTGACGAACACGCCGCTGTTGTCGTAGATCTCCAGCGTGGCGCCGCTGACGCCCGTGCCGCCCGAAGTGGCCAGGTTGCGGCCGGCGCCGCCGCCGTAGCTGGCGTCTTCGAACACCGTGCCGCTGATGACCATGCCCAGGGTGACGTTGGCGCCGAATTCCGAGCTGTTGTTGCTGGTGTCGGTGGCCGTGCCGGTGATCTTGGTGCTGCCGTTGCTCACACCCGTGATGCCGGTGATGGTGCCGCTGAAGTTTCCGCTGGCGTCGGCCGTGAGCGTGCCCAGATAGGTCTGCCCCTGGCCGGCGCTGCTGCTGGCGTCGGCGACGAAAACCTCGACGCGCGAGGTGGCGAAGGTGCTCTGGCCGGCGGCGCTGCCCACATAGCCGGCCAAGGTGAGCGTCGTGCCCGAGATGCTGGCGCTGGTGAACACCGGGCTGTCCATCGCCAGATTTGAAGTGCCGGCCGTCTTGGCGCCGTCGTTGGCCGCCGTCAGGCCGTCGGCCTTCAGGTCGATACCCAGGCTGGCGTTGCCGTAGATGGCGTTGCCCAGGACGGCGTTGCCGGTGTAGGCCCCGTTGGCGATGGCCACGCCTTTGCCGCCGTTGCCTCGGATGACGTTGCCCGTGCCGGCCGCCGTGCCGCCCACGGTTGAATTGCTGCCGGCAATGAGCACGCCGCTGGCGCCGTTGGCAATGGCTGCGCTGTTGGCCGCGTTGCTGCCGATGTGGTTGCCGCGCACCGTGGCCGTGCCGCCGGTGACGGACACGCCGTTTTGCGTGTTGCCGCTGATGAGGTTGCGCGTGGTGGCCGTGAGGCCGCCGATGGTGGCGCTGCCACCGGCAATCATCACGCCGTTCAAGGTGTTGGCTGAGGCCGCCGTGCCGGCCGCATTGGTGCCGATGTGGTTACCTTCGATGACCAGGCCGGTGCCGCTGACCGTGGTGATGCCGTTCAACGTGTAGCGGTTGATGGCCAGGCCGCGCACGGTGCTGCCGGCGCCATTCAGTGTCAGGCCGTTGGTGCTGGCACCGGCACCGCTGCCATTCAGTTCCACCACCGGCGTGGCCGTCCAGCCGGGCTGCTGCTGGGCATCGATGACGATGGGGTTGGCGAGCGTGGGCAGCGTGGACGCCGGCGCGATGCTGGCGATGCCGCCACTGAACGCGGTGTTGGTGCTGCGCAGGCCGGCAGTGGCCACGCCGTTGCTGATCATGAAAACCACGTGTTCGACGGCTGCCGTGCGGCCGGACACGGCCAGCGAGGCGTCGCCGCCCAGCGTTTCGGCGTTCGTCAGCGCCTGGCGCAGGCTGCCGGGGCCGCTGTCATTGGTGTTGACGACGGTGTCGAAGTTGAAGCCGAAGTCCAGCCCGCTGATGGCGCTGGCGGCCACGGTCACGGCCGTCACGCTTTGCGCCGTGCCGGACAGGCCGGCGCTGTAGACGTAGGTGCTGGTGTTGAAGGCCGCGCCGCTGCCGCCGCCGGCCGGGTCAACCAGACTGGGGCTGGTGCCGCCCACGAAGTCGGTCACTGCCACCGCCGCGCCGCTGGTGGCGGTGGTGCGGTAGGTCATCACCGGCAACAGGCTGGCCGTGCTGCCCGCGCGCTGCGACAGCACGCTGCGGTTGACCACACGCAGGTAGTAAGTGCCTCCTCCCAGGCCGCTGAAACTGTAAGAGCCGCCGCTGGCCGTGGCCGTGCTGCGAACGAACACGCCGCTGTTGTCGTAGAGCTCCACCGTGACGCCGCTGACGCCCGTGCCACCCGAAGTGGCCAGGTTGCGGCCGGCACCGCCGCCGTAGTTGGCGTCTTCAAATACCGTGCCCGAGACGGCCATGCCAAGTACCCGGTTAGGCCCGAATTCCGAGGTGTTGCCGCTGCCGTCGGTGGCCGTGGCGGTGATCGGGGTGCTGCCGTTGCTGACCCCCGTGACCCCCGTGAGGGTGCCGCTGAAGTTGCCGCTGGCGTCGGCTGTCAGGAAGCCCAGATAAGTCTGCCCCTGGCCGTTGGCATTGCTGCCATCGGAGACGAAAACCTCTACCCGCGCCCCTGCGAAGGTGGTCTGGCCGGCGGCGCTGCCCACGTAGCCGGCCACCGTCAGCGTCGTGCCCGAGATGCTGGCACTGGTGAACACCGGGTAGTCCATCAGCAGGTTGGCGGCGCCGCCGGTCTTCACGCCGTCGTTGACATTGATGGCCGCGTCGTCAGCCAGGTCGATGCCCAGGTCGCCGTTGCCGTAGATGCTGTTGCCCAGCACGGCATTGCCCGAACCGGCGGCCACGGTGACACCCGACTTGGCGTTGCCGCGTATCAGGTTGCCCGCGCCCGCAGCCGTGCCGCCCACGGTGTTGCCGTTGGCGCCGCTGTAGAAGATCACGCCCTGCCAGCCGTTGCCCATCAGCACGGTACCGCCAGTGTCGGTGCCCAGGTAGTTGCCCTGAATGCTGTTGCCCGTCACGGTGCTGCCGTTCAGGTAGACGGCCTGGCCGGTGTTGCCGCTGATGACGTTGCGCGCTGCAACAGTGGTGCCGCCGATGAGGTTGTTGCTGGCGCCGCCGACGATGTCGATGCCACGCAAATTGGCCAGCTTGGCCGTGCCCGCCGCGTTCAGCCCGATGGTGTTGCCGCTGACGGTGTTGTTCGCGCTGCTGGTCTGCAGGCTGATGCCGACATCGGCGTTGCCGCTGATGATGTTGCGCTGCGCGGCGGTGCTGCCCCCGACGAGGTTGCCGCTGGAGCCGGTGATCAACAGCCCCATCTGGTTGGCGCTGGCGGCCGTGCCGGCCGCGTTGGTGCCCAGGTAGTTGCCTTGAATACTGCTGTTGGACGCCGGGCCCCAGATGGACAGCGCATACGCCGAGAACCCCCGCAGCACCATGCCCCGCACGGCGCTGCCGCTGCCGGCCGTGACGGTGATGCCGTTGGCCACCGTGCCCGCGCCGTTCAGGTCCAGCACCGGCGCCAATGCCCAGCCCGGCTGGGTCTGCGCGTCCAGCACCAGAGCGGCCGCAACGCTGGGCAGCTGCGAAGTCACGGTGATCGTCGCAACACCGGCACTGAAGTAGTTGTTGGTGCTGCGCAAGCCGCCCGCGCTGCTGCCATTGCTAACCATGAAGACCAGGTTTTCGATGGCCGCCGTGCGCCCGCTTTGCGCCAGGCTGGCGTCACCGCCCAGGGTGTTGGCATTCGTGATGGCCTGACGCAAGCTGCCGGCGCCGCTGTCGTTGGTGTTGACCACGGTGTCGAAGTTGAAGCCGAAGTCAGCGCCGCTGACGTTGGCGCTGACCAGGCGCACGGTCGAAACGCTCTGGTAGTCGGCGTTCAGCAGGTAGCAAGCCTTGGCGAAGCCCGCAAGCGGGTCACCGAAGACGGCGTTGCTGCAACTGGTGCCGCCCGTCAGCACCCGGGTGAACCAGCCGCTGCTGCCGCCACCGTCGCCGCCGTAGCGCACGGTGCGGGTGCCGGCGAAGCTGCAGGTGGCGCCTTCGGCGGCGCAAGATGTCCACAGGCTGCTGCCGCTGCTGCCGGCCGCCGCGTCGGTGGCCACCGGCTTGGTGCCGCCGACTTCGCTGGTCACCGCAGCCGGCGTGCCGGCGGCGGTTTCGGTGCGGTAGGTCATCACCGGCAACAGGCTGGCCGTGCTGCCGCTGCGGGTGGACAGCACCGTGCTGTTGACCACCCGCACGAAGTAGGTGGTGGCCAGGTTCAAGCCATTGAAGCTGTAGGCCCCGGCCGGTGTGGTCGTGGTGGCACTGACATAGCTGCCGCTGGCGCTGTAGAGCTCCACGCGCGCACCGCTGACACCCGCGCCCGAACTGCTGGCCTGGTCGCGGCCGGCGCCGCCGCCGTAGTTCACGTCTTCGAACACCGTGCCGCTGAGGCGCAGCGTGGCCAGCACATTGGGCGCGTACTCGGAGGTGTCGCTCATCAGCGTGTAGCCGAGGTTGCTCTTGATCGCCGTGGCCGTGATCGACGTACCCGGTGTCACGCTGGCACTCAGGGTGGCGGTGTAGCTGGCGTTGCCGCTGGCGTCCGTGGCCACGTTGACAAAGCCCAGGTAGACCTGGCCGCCGCCGCGCGCCGTGCTGTGCGGGGTGCTGGACGCGAAGAACTCGATGCGGTAGTAGCCGTTGGCGTTGGTGTTCAGCGTGCCCTGGATCTCCAACTGGCCGGTCAGGACCGTGGCCCAGCTCAGCACGGGATAGTTTTGCAGGCCGTTGCCGCCGCTGTCGCCGTCACCGGTGTCGTTGTTCGTGAAGTAGGGCGGCGTGCCGACCTGGTTGTTGTCGGTGCTGTTTAGCAGGTCGATGTCGATGCTGCCGGTGGCGGCCTGGCCGCTGCGTGAAGTGACAGTGCCGTTGCCGTAGATCAAGTTGCGCGTGATGGCCACGCCGCTGGCGCCATTGCTCACCATGATGCCGGCGCCGTAGTTGCCGGTGACGATGTTGGCTTCGATGCGCGCCAAGGTGGCGCCCGGGCGCGCAGCTACGGCGTCGTACTCGTTCGGTGCCGTGCTGGCCGAACCCCGGCCGGCGCCAGTGAAGGTGTTGTTGATGACCATGTCGCCAGAGCCCGCCTGATTGCTGAGCAAAACGGCCTGGGTGCTGACGTTGACGATCAAGTTGCCTAGCAGCGTCCAGCCGGTGCTGGCCAGCATGTTGACGCCGTCGGCAGCCACGGCCGCCAGACCCATCTCGCGCATCTCGTTGTTCTGCACCGTCCAGTTGGCGCTGATGCCGGTTAGCGTCGAAATGGCCGCGTTGTCGGCATAGCCGAGATAGTTGTTCTGCACCGTCACGTTATTGCCGCCGTTGGTACCGATGCCGTAGAGGTTGCGCAGGCTGGCGCCGGGGTCGGCGCCCACGGCATTGACACCGATCAGGTTGCCTTCGATCAATGCATTCGAGGTGCCGCTGTTGACGACGATGCCGGATCCGTTCGTGCCGCGGATGCCGTAGATCGCCAGGCCGCGCACCGTGATGTTGGCCGCCGCCAGCGTCAGGCCGGCCGAGGTGCCGGCGCTGCCGATCAATTCGACCTCCGGCCTTGCCACCTGCGACAAGGTGAGTGCGTCGGCGCCCACCGTGCCGCCTGCACCCAGCAGGCCGGGGTTGCTGTCGCTGACGTTGGTGGTTTGGGTGCCGCCGTCCAGCACCATGGGCGTGCTGAGGGTGGGCAGGTTGCTGCTCAGCGTGATGGCCGCGCGCCCGTTGATGCCGGCCGTGCCGGTGAAGCCGGTGGCGGTGGTGGCGATGTTGAACAGAATGTGTTCGATGCCGGCGGTGCGGCCGACCACGGCCAGGCTGGCATCACCCGCCAGCGTGTTGGCATTGGTGATGGCCTGGCGCAGGCTGCCATAGCCGCTGTCCAGCGTATTGACGACGGTGTCAAAGTTGAAGCCCACGTCCAGGCCGCTGATGCTGGCGCTGCCCACCGTGACCGTGGTGACGCTCTGGGCGGTGCCGCTGATGCCGGCGTTGTATACAAAGGTGCTGGTGTCGAAGGTGCCGCCCGTGCCGGCGGCCGTTGCCGAACCGGCTGATGGGTTGGTGCCGCCGACGGCGTTGGTCACCGGCACGGCGGTGCCTGTGCTGGCGTTGGTGCGGTAGGTCTGCACGCCGATCAAACTGCCTGTGGAACCGCTGCGCGTGGACAGCACGCTGCCTTCGACCACCCGGACGTAGTAGGTGGACTGGCCGTTCGCGCTGAAGCTGTAAGTGCCGCCGGCGGCCGTGGTGGTGGCGCTGACCAGCGAGCCGGTGCTGTCGTAGAGCTCCACGGTGGCCCCCGTCACGCCCGCGCCGCTGGAACTGACGCGCGAGCGGCCGGCGCCGCCGCCATAGTTGATGTCTTCGAAGACGGTGCCGGAGATCGTGTAGATGGGTGCGGGCTTGAAGGGCACCGCGACGACGGCCCAGTTTTTGGATGCTGTCAGCGCCCAACCGACGCTGGTGCTGGCGGCACCCGGCTTGATGTCGGTGACGAAGCGGATGTCACCAGCAGCGGTACCGGTGGCGGTGTTGTACAGACTGCTCTGCCCGGTGTTGGCGGTGGCGGTCTTGGCGTCTCCGCCACTGGCCAGGGCGCCAACCACCCATTCACTCGGGGCACTGACCACCGTTGCCGAAGGCGTCAGCGACTGGCCGGTGGCGCCGACGGCGGTGCCGATGGGCGTGGTCTGGCTCACGCCCGAGAGGTTCATGGCCAGCGCGGCGAGGTTCTTGCTGGCGCTCAAGGTGATCACCACGTTGGCAGTGCCCACGGTGGGGCTGAGCAGGTACCACAGGGTCGCGCGGGTGTTGGTGGAAATCTGGTCAGCCGCCTTGGCCAGCGCCACGCCACCGTAGGTGACGCTGTTGACGGTCTCCGTTTCGTTTTGGTGCCCGGTGGTCACCACCAGGGCGCGGTTGTTGCCGCTGGGCACCGTGTGGCTGAAGGTCAATGATGCCGCCGTGACCGCAGGCGGGGCCGTGACCGAACGCAGCACGATGCCGGCGCTGCTGCCTATCCCGGCGCCGCTGGGCCGCAGCGAGACCGCTTGCACGGTGTAGGCCTTCGAGGCCCCCGTGGTCCAGGACATCGTCACGCTGCTGGCGCCGGCCACCCACGCGCCTTCTGAACGTACGTCGCCGCCAGCGGTACCGGTGGTCTGTTCCCACAGCCCGGAGCCCACCGTGGGCGTGACCGAGCTGGCGTCACCCGTGGTGGCCACCACGCCGAACACCAGGTCGTTGGTGACGCTGGGCACGGTCACGGTGATGGCGTTGCCGGTGCCCATGTCGCCGGTGCTGATGCGGATGGGGTCGGACTGGTCGACGCCAGTGAAGTTGACGGCGCGCACCACGGCCTTCTGGGCACTCAGTGCGCCGCCGGTGTCGCGGATCTGAACCACGACGTTGGCTGTGCCGACGGCCGGCGCGACCAGGAACCACAGGCTGACTTCGTTGCTGGCGTTGTTGTCCCAGCTGGGTGCGATCTTCGCCAAGGCCACCCCGTTGTAAGTGACGCTGGTGACGTGGTCGGCGCTGGGGTTTTCCTGGGCAACGGCCACGATCAGCAGGCGGTCGGTGCCGGCGGGCACCGTGTGGCTGTGCGTGAACTGCGAGAGGCTGCCGAAGGTGCCCGTGGTGGTGCTGTTCACCGAAATGGCGGCCGTGGCGCGCAGCCCCCCGAACAATGCGCCAGCCACCAGCACCAGCAGGCCGGCCGCACGCACGCCGCGCGAGCGCCACAGCCCGCGCCCGCGCAAGGCGTGGAGCAGTTCGACGAGACGACGCAGGGTGGCGGACACGGTGGTGGGCATTCGCATCGGTGCTGCCGGCGCCCCTAGCAGGCGTACAACGGCGCCGTGCCGCCGGGGTTCTTGCAGACGGTGAGACGTGTCTCGAACTGGCGCTGCACGAAGTTGATACCGCCGCTGCTGCCCACGCTGACCACCGCCAGCACGCGGTAGCTGGCCAGCTTCAGACCGCCTTCGTCGACGCTGCCGCTGGCCGGTTCACGGGTGCAACTGACCTGGATGGGCAGGTCGGTCAGCGGGCTGGGCAGGGTGAGCGTGGTGTTGGCGAAGCAGGGCGGCAAGACGCTGGCGGCCAAACCCAATGCAGCGTCGGGGTCGCTGACCTGCCACAGGCCCCATTCGGTGCCGCTTTTGGCAGCGGCCAGGGCCCGCGCAGCCTGCAGCTGCAGGGTCTGGCTGTGCTGCGCCTGGGTCAGCATCAGCAGGCCGGCCGACAACAGCAGGCTGACGATGACCACCGCGAAGATCATGGCCGGCAGGGCGATGCCTCGCTGGCCAAGGCAAGGAAGGGCGCGGCGCAGCGTCATGGCGTGTTGTCCAGCGCCAGCTGCTGCATGAGGTCCATGCGCGCCGTGGAAACGCCGTCACCCAGGCCGACGCGCAGGTTCAGCAGGCCGATATTGGCCAGCGCGCTGCCGTAGGCGGCGCTGCAGGCCGACAGCTTGTCCAGCAGGACGGCGGCGGTGGCGCCGCTGAGCGCACTGCTGCTGACCGGCTGGGTGGCCAGCCAGCCGTAGCCGCTGTAGCGGCGCAGCTGCTGGGTGCCGTCGGGCTGCACCACGCAGGCCAGGGTCAGCGGCGTGCCGACAATGAAAAAGCGCGCCGTGCCGGCGTCGGCCGGCAAGGCGCCCGCTGCTGTGAAAGCGACATGACGGCCGGCGGCGCTGACCACCAGGCCAGCGCGCCGATTGCCGCCGCTGTAGACGTCGGACTCCGCCGTGCCCAGGTTGGCCCAGGCAATTTGCGCGCCGGCCGCCGGCGTGGCCAGCGCGGTGCCGATGACGTCGAAGGCGTTGTCAGCGGCGTCACCCAGGTCGAGGCTGTCGCCCGGCGTGCCGCTGACGGTGTCGGGGGCCTGGCGGTAGCGGGCGGCGTCTTGCACCGGCACCCATTCGATCCAGGTGCCGGCGGCGTTGGCGTTGATGCGCAGGCTGTTGGGCAGGGCGTTGGCCATGTCACCCGAGACCCGGGCGAAGGCGCCGTCGGCGGCCTGCGCCAGGCTCAGGCGGCCGCGGTTGTCTTGCTGCCCGGCCACGATGCGGCTGATCAGCGTGGCGCCGATGCTGCCCATCACGCCCAGCAAGGTCATCACCACCACCAGTTCGACCAGGGTGACCCCGTGTTGGCGGGCAGCGCGAAGGCGGCGAACCGTGTTCATCTTTTTGAACGCCAAGCGCCCAGCACCAGCGCGCGGCTGTCGGGGCCGGTGACGGTGACGGTGATCCAGTAGCCGCTGCCGGCCGGCACGCCCGCCAGGGCCAGCGTGCTGACGCTGACCGTGGCGCCATAGGCCGACAGGCCGCTGACGGCGGCGCCCTCGGCGTCGGTGATGCCGGCCATGCTCAGGCCGTTGTAGTCGGTGATGCTGGCGTAGCCGGTGCGGCCGGGCGTGGCCACGGCGGCGGCGCCGCTGATCGGCTGCAGGTCGATCTCGCGCAGCAGCGACTGCGCAATGGCCAGTTGCTGGCGCGCCACCAGCGGGTCGGCACTGCCCCGGCCCATCAGCGACCAGGCGCTCCACATCGAGCCCAGCAGCACGCCGGCCAGGGTCAACGCCACGATCAGTTCGATCAGCGTCAACCCGCGTTGCGCACGCAGGCGGCCTGGGCGGCAGCGGGTGGGCTTAGTGCACATAGCCGCTACCGGCTTCCACGGTGATGGTCTGCGACGCCGACGTGCCGGTGTCACCCAGCACCTGCAAGGCCAGGTTGCTGGCCAGGCTGGGCACGCCGTCGGAGCCGAAGCTGAAGCTGGCGGCGGCGTTGAGGTGCAGGCCGGTGGTGTCGGACAGCCACAGTGCGTCGCCGGCCGGCGTGGGCAGGGGCTGGGTGCAGGCGGCGTCCAGGCACACGGCCAGCACGGGCGGCGTGCTGGCAATGGCCACGTAGATCACGCGCCGCTGCGCCACGGCCATGGCCTGCGTCACCCGCAGGCCCGACACCAGCTGGTCGCCCACGGCCTGCGCGGCGAAGGGCTCACGGTCGGCGAAGCGCGACATGCCCAGCGCCGTCAGCACGCCCATCAGCAGCATCACGATGACCAGTTCCACCAAGGTGAAACCGGCCTCGCGGGTGCAGGGCTGGGTGCGGGCGTAACGGACAGACAGGCGGGCTGACATGGCGTGGGGCGCGGGCAACTTTCAAGCAGACATGCCGGCCGCCTGACGTGGCGCCGGTCTGCTTCTATTTTTCGTGGCCCTGGCTTTTTGCGGGCGCAAAGAAACAGGCCGGCAAGCCCGCTTTTCGCGGCTTGCCGGCCTGTTGTTGCCACGGTTGAAACGGCGCCCCGACGCCCGTTTCAGCCGCCGTGCATCAGCACCCGGTGACGGTGGCGGTGATGACCGGCGGGGTGGTGGCGTTGGCGGCCGAGGTGTAGCTGATGGAGCAGCTGGCCGGCGTGGTGGCGTCACTCAGGTTGATCTGCACCACCGAGCCGGCGGCGGTGCCGCCGGCATTGGTGGCATCAACCACCCAGCTGTCGGCGGACGACACATTGGCCGCAGCCATGATGCCGATGGCTAGCGTGGTGCCGGCGGTGGCGTAGCAGTGGTTCAACGTGACGCTGGCGCCTTCCATCGTGGCCGTGGTGCCGGTGGCCGTGCCGCACGAGGTGCCGTTGGCCATTGCCGTGGCCTTGACCAGCGCGGAGGCGGCTTTCACCGAACCCAGCACGCCTTTGACCTTGGCTTCTCGCGCCTTGCCTTGCAGGTCGGCATAGCGTGGCAGCGCCACGGCCGCCAGCACGCCCAGGATGAGGATGACGGTGATCAGCTCGACCAGCGTGAAGCCGGCCTGGGCGCCTGCTTTCGAGTGGCGCTCCATGCGCGCCGAAAGGGGGTTGTTCATATAAGGCTCCAGAAACGGTCAGGGTGGTGGTTGAGTCGGTGGTTGGGTCGGTCGGGGTCTGGCACTGGGGACGGCTTATCGCCCTGTGATTGTTTTTCGGCGGGAGGTTGGTGCTCTGTAGGGGGAAGGGGCCGAAAGTCCTGCTTTTCGAGATTTATTCAGCAGACAAGCGGGGCTCAATGCATCGTGGCCTTGCCCAGGTCCCACATCGGCATGAATACGCCCAGTGCCAGCACCAGCACGCCCATGCCCAGGAACCAGATCAGGATGGGTTCCAAAGTGGCCGACAGCGACTTGATCGCGTAGTCGACCTCGGTCTGGTAGTGCACCGCGATCTCGCTCATCAGTTCTTCCAGCGAGCCCGACTCTTCACCGATGGTGAAAAGCTGCATCAAGGTGGGCGGCAACACGCCCATGTTGCGGGCGGCGGCGCTGATGGAACTGCCACGCGCCAGGTCGTGGCGCATGCGCTGCAGGCGCGATTCAAACCAGGTGTTGTCCAGTGTGCGGGCGGCCACGCTCAGCGCGTCGTTGATGGTCAGGCCGGCGGTCATGGCCGAAGCCAGCGCGCCGGACAGCCTGGACAGCACGATGCCTTCCAGAATGCGGCCCACGATGGGCAGGCGCAGCTTGTTCTTGTCCCACCACAGCAGGCCGCGTTCGGTGGCCGTCCAGCGGCGCCAAGCCACCACCGTGCCGACCACGCCCGCCAGACCGATGGGCCACCATTGCAACATCAGCGACGACATGCCCATCAGCACCTGCGTCAGCATCGGCAAGGGCGAACGCGACTGCGCGAAAACCTTGGCGAAGTTGGGCAGCACGAAGATGTTCACCACCACCACCGCCATCAGGCAGGTCAGGATCACAAAGGCCGGGTAGCGCAGCGCCGAGGCCACCTGTTCGTTGGTGGCGCGCACGAATTCGCGCTGGCGGTGCAGGTCGGCAAAGCACTCGGGCAGGCGGCCGGTTTGCTCGCCAACCTGGATCATGGCCACGTCGTAGGGCGACAGCAAACCGCTGCCGCGCTGTTCGTGTTCGGCGGCGGCGGACAGAGTGTGGCCGTTGTCCAGGTCGCGCGTGATGCGCAGCAGGCCGTCACGCACGTGGGGGT
>JAYVBO010000324.1:0-3511 GCA_043750435.1 Betaproteobacteria bacterium
CGCCATCAGCCGGCTCGGCCAGCGCATCCGCGTGTCGGGCATGGCCGAGTTGGGTGGCAGCCTGGACCACATCGCCATCGCGCCGCTGCGCACCCTGTACCGCGCGCTGGACGATTGGTTCCCGGGCGCAGCCTCCACCCGCGAGGCCCAACACTGGAAAGGCGCCCGGCCGATGCTGCCTGACGGCCCCCCGGTTCTGGGGGCCAGCGGCGCACCCGGCGTCTGGCTGAACCTGGGCCACGGCGGCAGCGGCTGGGCGCTGGCCTGCGGCTCGGCGCGCGTGCTGGCCGAGCAGATCAGCGGGCGCGAGGCACCGCTGGACGTCACCGGCCTGAGCGTCGCCCGGCTGCGCTGACCCGCGCCGCACAATAGCGGCATGACGGCCGCCCCCCTGCCCCACCCTGTGCGCGTCGTGGCCGGCGCCACGCCCTGGGCTTTGCACGACGCCCAGCGCACGCGGCAGGCTGAGGCCGCCGCAGCGGCGAACGCACCCCAACCCGCGCTGATGGAACGCGCCGGGCTGGCGCTTGCCCGCCTGGGCCTGGCCTTGGCGCCCCACGCACCTGCCGTGCAGGTCTGGGCCGGCCCCGGCAACAACGGCGGTGACGGCTTGGTGGCGGCGCGCCACCTGCACGCGGCTGGGCTGCGCGTCGCCGTGGGTCTGTTCGCCGATGCCACGCGATTGCCCGTCGATGCAAGTGCTGCCTTGCTGCAGGCGCAAAGTGCCGGCGTGCCCATCACCCACGGCCTGTTGCCGCGGTCCGCACCCGGCGACCTGCTGATCGACGCGCTGCTGGGCCTGGGCGCGGCGCGTCCCCCTGCAGGAGCCCTTGCCGCCGCCATCCGCGCCATCAACCAGCACGGCGGTACGACGCTGGGGGTGGACATCCCCTCGGGCCTGCACCCCGACACCGGCGCCTGCTTGGGCGACGAGGCCGCCCGCTGCACAGACACCTTGGCGCTGCTGACGCTCAAGCCCGGCTGCTACACCGGCGCCGGGCGCGACCACGCCGGGCAGGTCTGGCTGGATGACCTGGGTGTCGATGCCGGTCTGGCCAGTGCCTGGTTGACGGGCGCCAGCGAACTGCCCGCACGGCCGTTCGCCAGCCACAAGGGCAGTTATGGCGACGTGGCCGTCGTCGGCGGCGCGCCCGGCATGGCGGGCGCCGCCTGGCTGGCGGCACGCGCGGCGCTGGCGGCGGGTGCCGGACGGGTCTACTGCAGCCTGCTGGACGGCACGGCGGCGCCCTTCGACCCGGCGCGCCCGGAACTGATGGGCCGCAACGCCTGGTGGCGGGCCGACCCGGCCGTGCTGGCCACCACCACCGTGCTCTGCGGCTGCGGCGGCGGCGAGGCCGTCAGAGCCGTTCTGCCCGCCCTGCTGGCGCATGTCCGGTGGCTGGTGCTGGACGCCGACGCGCTGAACGCCATCGCCGCCGACACGTCGCTGCAAAAGCAGTTGCAAGCCCGCGCGGCACGCGGCTGTGCCACCGTGCTGACACCGCATCCACTGGAAGCGGCACGCCTGCTGCAATGCGACGCCCGGGCGGTGCAGGCTGACCGCCTGCGCGCTGCGGCGCAGTTGGTGGAACGCTACGGTGCCACGGTGCTGCTGAAGGGTTCTGGCAGCGTGATCGCCGCGCCCGGCCAGTTGCCACGCATCAACGCCACGGGCAACGCCGCACTGGCCACGGCCGGCACCGGCGATGTGCTGGCGGGCTGGCTGGCCGGCCTGTGGTCGCAAGCCCGCGATGCCGATGCGGCCGATCTCGCCACCATGGCCGCCGGCCAGCACGGCGCGGCGGCCGACCGCTGGCGCCAGTCAGCCCGGGGCACAGGCCAAGGCTCGGTCGGGCCGCTGCGTGCGGCCGACCTGATCGAGGCCCTGGCGAACCGAACCCGCGCCTGAGCGCCACACGGCGAAGCGCAGCGCCTGAGCGCGCTGCGGCGCGCCACGCTGGCCGTCAGCGCCGCGTCCTGGGTTTGGGCGCCGGCCGCTGCGGCCCGGGCTTGCGGCTGCGCCGCGCCGAATCCGGCACGCCCTTGGCTTTGACCGCGCGCGTCGCGGCCTTGGTCAGCCGGTCCGCATCACGCACTTGCGTCAATTCGGCCGTCGCACTGACGGGGCCAGCAGCGGCCGGCCGGGTTCGGTCGGTACGGGCGGGCACCTTGTCGCCTTCGCCCTCGCGAACCATGCGGAAGTCGATCTTGCGGCCATCCAGGTCAACCCGGCTGACCTGCACCCGCACCCGCGTGCCGACGGCATAGCGGATGCCCGTGCGCTCACCGCGCAACTCGCCGCGCGCTTCGTCAAAGCGGTAGTACTCGCCGCCGAGTTCGGTGATGTGCACCATGCCGTCGACGTAGAGCGCGTCCAGTGTGACGAACAAGCCGAAGGCCGCCACCGAGCTGACGGTGCCCGAGAATTCCTCGCCCAGGTGTTCGCGCATGTAGCGGCACTTCAGCCAGGCCTCGACGTCGCGTGACGCTTCGTCAGCGCGCCGTTCGTTGGCGCTGCAATGGCCGCCGGCGGCTTCCCACAAGGCCATTTCAGCCGTCATGGGCTTGGGCGCCTTGCCCTGCACCTTGCCGCCCTTGCCCCACTTGCGAACCTCGGGCGTGCGCGTCTTGGCGTTGGCCACCAGGTGGTAGCTCCGCTTGCCCAGAATGGCCTTGATCACGCGGTGGACCATCAGGTCCGGGTAGCGGCGGATGGGGCTGGTGAAGTGGGTGTAGGCCTCGTAGGCCAGACCGAAGTGGCCGGCGTTGTGCACCGTGTAAATGGCCTGCTGCATGGACCGCAGCAACAACGTGCTGATCTGCTGCGCGTCGGGCCGGCCGGCGGTGGCCTGCGCGATGGCCTGGATCTCGGCGGGCTTGGGGTCGTCGCTCAGGTGCACGCCCACACCCAGCGCCTTCAACGTGGCCTGCAGCGCGATGCGCTTCTCGGGCGTCGGGCCTTCGTGCACGCGGTACAGGCTGGGGTGTTCAGACGTGGCGATGAATTCGGCGGCGCAGACGTTAGCCGCCAGCATCGCTTCTTCAATCAAACGGTGCGCCTCGTTGCGCGTGCGCGGCACGATCTTTTCGATGCGGCCGTTGGCGTCGCAGACGATCTGCGTTTCGGTGGTGTCGAAGTCGATGGCGCCGCGCTTGGCGCGCTGCTTCAGCAGCGCGCGGTAGACCTCGTGCAAGTGCAGCAAATGCGGCACCAAGTCCTCACGCCTTTGCGCTTCGGGCCCGCGCGTATTGGCCAGCACGGCGGCCACTTCGGTGTAGGTCAGCCGGGCGTGCGAGTTGATGATGGCCGGGTAGAACTGGTAGGCGTCGATGCTGCCGTCGCTGGTCACCAGCATGTCGCAGACCATGCTCAGGCGCTCGACGTTGGGGTTCAGCGAACACAAGCCGTTGGACAGCTTCTCGGGCAGCATCGGTATGACGCGGCGCGGGAAATAGACCGACGTGGCGCGCTCGTAGGCGTCCTCGTCCAGCGGCTCGCCGGGCTTGACGT
>JAYVBO010000325.1:0-3507 GCA_043750435.1 Betaproteobacteria bacterium
GCCACCGTTGCCCAGCGCCGCGTCGGGCTCGGTGGCGGCCAGGTCTTCCAGGCTGTTCGCGTGTTGGCGCGCGGCCACGCCCATCTCGCCCTGCAAATCCAGCGCCGCCAAGGCGTTGGACAGGGTGCGACCGATGAGAAACTCCATGGACAAGTAGTTGACGCGGCGGGCCTTGGCGGCGCTGTCGGCGCTGTCGGCGGCCACCCAGCGTTGGGACAACTGCTCACGCGCCACCTGCGAAACCGCCAGCATCATTTCGGTGGCGGTCGCAGTGGCCGGCGCAGCGCCCACGGTGGTCAACAGGTGGCGGTTCACGGCTTCGGCAGTCGGGGCGGTGCCAGCGACGGGCATGGCGGCAGGGCGGGTGTTGTGTGGCATGGGTTGGAGGCGGTGGTAGGGCCTGCAGGGTGTACGCAAGATTTGTGCGGGATGAGACGAGTGTGTCTGAATGCGCGGCGCGTCGTCAAAGAATCTGGCGGCCAAGCGTAAGTAGTTTGGCTACATAATTTTCTTTGAACACGGCGAATGATCCACGTGGAACGGTTGCTTACAGCCCAATCTATCGTATCAAATCAGTATCTTACCGAAGTTATTGAATGCGATTAGTGATGTATGGTTTTGCCTGCGGGGAGGCTGCTTAGCGCTGCT
Source organism: Betaproteobacteria bacterium (assembly GCA_043750435.1). GTDB lineage: Bacteria > Pseudomonadota > Gammaproteobacteria > Burkholderiales > Burkholderiaceae_C > Rubrivivax. The sequence continues at coordinate 649 of JAYVBO010000325.1, forward strand.
GGCTTGCGATTAGTCTGTAACTTTGTTGCGTGTCTCTCAAAGAGGATAGTTCATGAAGCCTATCGACGTGGCCCAGGGCCTGGACCTTCCGCGGCGCGCAGTGGCGCTGGTACTGGCTGGCGGGCGCGGCAGTCGCCTGAAGAATCTGACCGACACCCGCGCCAAGCCGGCGGTCTACTTTGGCGGCAAGTTCCGCATCGTCGACTTCGCGCTATCGAATTGCATGAACTCGGGCATACGCCGTATCGGCGTCATCACCCAATACAAGAGCCACAGCCTGTTGCGCCACTTGCAGCGCGGCTGGGCGTTCTTGAAAACCGAGATGAACGAATTCGTTGACCTGCTGCCTGCGCAGCAGCGGGTGGACGAGGAAAGCTGGTACCGCGGCACAGCCGACGCCGTTTACCAGAACCAGGACATCCTGGCCGCCTACCGGGCCGACTACGTGGTGGTGCTGGCTGGCGACCACGTCTACAAGCAGAACTACGCCCTGATGCTGGCCGACCACGTGGCCCTGCACCGCCAGTTCGGCAGCGAATGCACGGTGGGCTGCATCGAAGTCGACAGCGAAGAGGCCAAGGCCTTCGGCGTGATGGCCATCGACGAAGAGCGCCGCATCCTCGACTTCGTCGAAAAACCGCCGGTGCCGCCCACCATCCCGGGCAAGCCGGGGCGCACGCTGGCCAGCATGGGCATCTACATCTTCAACGCGCGTTTTCTGTACCGCGAGTTGGAGCGCGACATGCTCGACCCGAATTCCAGCCACGACTTCGGCAAGGACATCATCCCCAAGCTCGTCAAGGCCGGCCTGGCCGTGGCCCACCCCTTTGAGCTGAGCTGCGTGGGCGGCAAGCCCGGAGTGCCGCCGTATTGGCGCGACGTGGGCACCATCGACGCCTACTGGGACGCCAATATGGACCTCACGGCCACCGACCCCATGTTGAACCTGTACGACACCAACTGGCCGATCTGGACCTACCAGCAGCAGTTGCCGCCGGCCAAGTTCGTCCACAACCAGGAAGACCGCCGCGGCGCGGCCATCGAGTCGCTGGTGTCGGGCGGCTGCATCGTCAGCGGTGCAGTTTTCCGTTCGGTGCTGTTTTCCGAAGTGCGCGTGCATTCGTATTCGTCAGTCAACTGGAGCGTGCTGTTGCCCGGCGTGCAGGTGGGCCGGCATGCCCGCTTGACCCGCGTGGTGGTCGACCGCGACTGCCACATTCCGGACCATCTGGTCATCGGCGAGGACGCCGAGGCCGACGCGGCGCGCTTCTACCGCACGGAATCGGGCATCACGCTGGTCACGCGCGACATGCTGCGCAAACTGCAGAGAACGGAGCAAACGGAGCAAGGTGGATGAAAGTTCTGCATGTGGCGGCCGAGGTTTTTCCGCTGGTCAAGACCGGCGGCCTGGCCGATGTGTTGGCGGCCTTGCCGGTGGCCCAGGCCCAGCACGGTGCCGACGTGCGCCTGCTGCTGCCCGGCCTGCCGGCCATGATGGATGCGGTGCAGGGCGCCCGCACCATCATCGACATCGGCTCGTGCTTTGGCGCGCTGCGCGTACGCCTGTTGCTGGGCCGCATGCCGGGCAGCAAGTTGCCGGTCTACCTGATCGACGCGCCGTATTTGTACCGCCGAGGCGGCAGCCCTTACCAGGACAGCGAAGGCGAGGAATGGGCCGACAACCTGCAGCGTTTTGCCCTGCTGGGTTGGATAGCCGCCCACCTGGCCGCTGGAGACGCCGACCCCGAATGGGTGCCCGACATCGTGCACGCCCACGACTGGCACGCCGCCATGGCCTGCGCCTACATCGCCGAGCACACACCGACGCGCGCGGCCACCGTCTTCACCGTCCACAACCTGGCCTTCCAGGGCTTGTTTTCCATGCACGACTGGCCGCTGCTGGGCACGTCTTCGCGCTTGATGTCGCCGGCGGGGCTGGAATACCACGGCCAACTCAGTTTCATGAAGGCTGGCTTGCAATTCGCTCACCATGTGAGCACGGTCAGCCCGACCTACGCGCGAGAAATCGCGACCCACGAATTCGGCTGTGGCCTGGACGGTGCCATTCGCAGCCGAGGCGGCGAGGTCAGCGGCATCCTGAACGGCATCGACGAAGCCATCTGGAACCCGGCGACCGACGCGGCCATAGCCAGCTGCTACGACGCCGAGCGTCTGGCCGGCAAGCTGGCCTGCCGCCGATCCTTGCAGGCGGAACTGGGCCTGGACATCGACGACGGCGCCCTGCTGCTGACCCTGGTCAGCCGCTTGACCTCACAAAAGGGCCTGGACCTGCTGCTGGCCTGCCTGGCCGACCTGCTGCAGGCCGGCCTGCAGTTGGCCTTGCAGGGCACTGGCGACGCCGCCCTGGAAGCGGCCTTCCGCATGGCCCAGCAGGCGCACCCTGGTCGGGTGCACGTTTTCATCGGCTACGACGAAGCGCGCGCGCACCGGCTGATCGCCGGCGCCGACGCCATCGCCGTGCCGTCACGCTTCGAGCCCTGTGGACTGACCCAGATGTATGGCCTGCGCTACGGCACGCTGCCCATCGTGCGCCACGTCGGCGGCCTGGCCGACACGGTAGTCGACGCGACGCCCGCAGCCCTGGCGCAGGGTAGGGCCACCGGCTTCAGCTTTGAAGCGGCCACGCCGGCCGCGCTGGAACGCTGCGTGCGCCGTGCCGTCGCGATGAAAGCCCAGGCCGCTGTATGGGGCGCCATGGTTCAAACGGCCATGGGCCAAGAGCTGTCGTGGGAAGGCCCGGCGCGGCAGTACGCTCAGCTGTACGAGCGCTTGCTGGCCGGGCGCGCCAGTGGCGCTATCGCCTGACGGCCGCTGGCCTCAGAGGTAGAAAGCTTCGAC
>JAYVBO010000326.1:0-3506 GCA_043750435.1 Betaproteobacteria bacterium
CACCCGCAGATCGTCATTGCCTTGGGCGGCGGCTATGTCAACACCGAACTGCGCGACCTGGCCGAGCCACGTGTCTTCGACTTCTTCGACTACCTGACGCTGGACGCCGGCGAACGACCGCTGCTGGCGCTGCTGGAACACCTGCAGGGCCGGCGCTCGGCGCAGCGCCTGGTGCGCACCTTCCACCGCGTGGACGGTGCCGTGAAGTACACCAACTTCGTCGAGCCCGACGTGCCTTTCGAAGACGTCGGCACCCCCACCTGGGACGGCTTGCCGCTGGACCGCTACCTCAGCCTGCTGGACATGCTGAACCCCATGCACCGCCTGTGGAGCGACGGCCGCTGGAACAAGCTGACCGTGGCCCACGGCTGCTACTGGAAGAAGTGCAGCTTCTGCGACGTGAGCCTGGACTACATCGCCCGCTTTGACGCCGCAACGGCCGAAACACTGGTCGACCGCATCGAAACCATCGTGGCTGAAACGAGGCAGACGGGCTTTCACTTTGTCGACGAAGCGGCGCCGCCCAAGTCGCTGAAAGCGCTGGCTGTTGAACTGCAAAAACGCCAAGTCGCCATCAGCTGGTGGGGCAACATCCGCTTCGAAAAAACCTTCACCCCGGCGCTGTGTCTGCAGCTGGCCGACAGCGGCTGCGTGGCCATCTCTGGCGGCCTGGAAGTGGCTTCAGACCGGCTGCTGGACTTGATGAAAAAAGGCGTGTCGGTGGACCAGGTGGCACGCGTCACCAAAGGCTTTGCCGACGCCGGCATCCTGGTGCATGCCTACCTGATGTACGGCTTCCCGACGCAGACCGTGCAAGACACCGTGGACGCGCTGGAACTGGTGCGCCAGCTCTTCGCCGAGGGCTGCATCCAGTCAGGCTTTTTCCACCGCTTTGCCTGCACCGTGCATTCACCCGTGGGCTTAGACCCGGCGGCTTACGGCGTGAGCCTGCTGCCGCTGAACGGCGGCGCCCCGGTCACCTTCGCCAAGAACGACGTGGCCTTCGTCGACCCCACGGCCGTCGACCACGACGCGCTGGGCGCGGGCCTGAAGAAGGCCATCTACAACTACATGCACGGCATCGGTCTGGACGAAGACGTGCGGCAGTGGTTCGACTTCCCGGTGCCAAAAACCAAGGTGGCGCGGCAGCGCATTGCGAAGGCGCTGGCGGCACCGGCGCGTTGAAGACCGAGCGCCGGGCTGGGGCATTTGCCCCTCCCCGCGATTGCGGGCACCCGGACCCGGGATTGATCGCCAGGCAGCGCGCGGAAATGATGCGGGCATGAACCCGCAAAACACGCCCCGCGACCTGCCCCCCATCACCGCCCGCGCGGCCCAGCAGTTGCAAGACTGGGAAAGGCTGCGCGAGCAGATGGGGACCCTGCACGCCGAGCTGGAATACCTGCGCCTGATGCTGAAAATGAACGCTGTCAAGTAATCCCGGCGGGCCCCGTTCGGGCGCCCGTCCGGCGGGTCGCCGCTGGCTACTTGGCCTGCGTCTTGAACTCGCCCCAGGGCTTGAGTTGTTCGGCCACGGCCGCCTGGTCACCCACCACCACGATGGACTGGGTTTCGGGCGAGAAATACTTCTTGCCCATGGCCTGCACCTGGGCCGCTGTGACGCGGTTGACGCGCTGCACGTAGTCGGCCAGAAAGCCGGGCGGCAGGCCGACCAGCCAGTTGTTGGCCAACGTTTCCGACAGCGCTCCCTGGGCCTGGTTGCGGACCACGAAGCTGCCCGTCATGTAGCGCTGGGTTTCCAGCAGCTCCTGGCGCGGCACGGGTTCGCTGGCGATGCGCCGGTACTCGGTGTCGAACTCTTTCAGCGCGGCACCGGTCACTTCATTGCGCACATCGGCGCCGCCAACAATGGCCCCGCCGTGCAGGGCACTGCGCGAACGCGCCGACGCGCCGTAGGTGTAGCCCTTGTCTTCACGCAGGTTCAGGTTGACGCGGCTGTTGAAGCCGTCACCCAGCACACCGCTGGCCACGCGCAGCGGCACGTAGTCGGGGTCGCTGGCGGGGATGCCGGGGCGGCCCAGGCGCAGCGTGGCCTGCACGCTGCCCGGACGGTCCAGCAGCAGGCGCACCGGCGTGGCGCTGCGCGGCGCGGCCGGGGGTGGCGCTGCGGCGTCACCCTGAGACTGCCAGTCACCGAAGGCGGCCTGCGCCAGCTTCAAGGCCTGCGGCGCGCTGATGCGCCCGGCGATGACCAGCAGGCTGCGGTCAGGCCGGAAACGCTGGGCATGGGCGGCGCGCAGAGCGGCCGGCGTGACGGCCGTGATGGCGGCTTCGGTGGGCTGGCTGGTGGCGTAGGCGTGGTCGCCATAGATGGCCTTGGCCATCGCGCCTTCGGCGCGGAAGCCGGGGGTGGCCGCGGACACCTTCAGCGCCTGCAGCGCATTGGCCTTGGCCAGCGTCACCTCGCCGTCGGCAAAGGCCGGCGTGCGCGCCACTTCGGCCAGCAGCAGCAGCAGCGGTTCGGCCTGCGAGGCCAGGGCCTGTGCGTTCAGGGTGATGCCGTCGGCAGTGGCCGTGGCGCTCAGCGCGCCGCCCAGGCCTTGCACGTCTTGCGCCAGGCTGCGGGCGTCGCGCTTGGCCGTGCCTTCGGTCAGCAGGCCGGCCAGCAGCGCGGCAAAACCTGCGCGCGGCGCGCCGTCGGCTGAAAGGCCGGCCTCGCGCACGGCCAGCACGGCGTCCACGCGCGGCAGGCCGTTGCTGGGCACTACCCACACGTCCAGGCCGTTGGGCAAGCGCTGGCGCACGATCTTCAGCGCCGGCAAGGGCTGGTCGACACCGAAGGGCGGCAGTTCGTGCGGCAAGGCCGGCGGCGCGGGTGTGGCGGCTTGCGCCACGGCGGCGGCGGCCAGCGCGGCGGCGGTCAGGGTCAGGCGGAATGTCGTCTTCATGGCGGACCTCAAGGCTTCGCGGCCGAAGCGGCGGCGGGTGCAGCAGCGGACGCCGTCGCGGGCACAACAGGCACCACAACCGGCGCGGCCGGCTCAGGCCGGCGATCGATGACCGAACGGTTGGCCGGCGTCAGGTAAAGGCCGGCCACGCGCTTCAGGTCGTCGGCAGTGACCGCGTCTATCCAGACCGGCACGCGGTTGACGACGCCGGCATCGCCCCACAAGACTTGCAGGCGGGCCAGCATGTCGGCGCGGCCCAGAAAGCTTTCCAGGCCGTTGTACCAATCGGCCTTCATGCGCGTCTTCACGCGCTGCAGCGTGGCCGCATCGACACCGTTTTTGCGCAGCGTGGCCATGTCTTCGTCCATCGCGGCCAACAAGGCGTTGGCGCTGCCGCCCGCCTTGTAAAGCGCGAACACCGTGAACAGCGTCGGGCCGTCGTATTCCCACGGGCCGGCCAGGCCCCACAGCGCTTCCAGGTTGGACGACAGCTCGCGGCCCTTGACCAGGCCTTGGTAGAAAACCGAGGCGTTGCCGCCGGTCAGCACCTCACTGAGCACCACCATGGGCGCGTGGTCGGCGCTGCCGCGCGCGGGC
>JAYVBO010000327.1:0-3501 GCA_043750435.1 Betaproteobacteria bacterium
ACCGCGACCGCGACCGCAACGGGCGCTGGCGCTGGCGCTGGCGCCGCGACCGGGGCAGGCGCGGCGGCGGGTGCCGGCGCCGCCGCGCCCTTCAACTTCTTCAGTTCTTCGACGTTGCGGTTCAGTTCGGCCAGGCGCGCCTTGTCGTCCTTCTTGTCCACCACGGGCGCGGCAGGCACAGGCGCGGCGGGCGCCGGCGTGGCGGACTTGGCTCCGCCCTGACTCAAGGTCAGCTTGTCGGGGCTGGCAGCGGCGGCGGCCTTGCGGTCATCGACCTGGGTCTGAACCTGACCCTTGGCTTGACGGGCCGGCGCAGCTTCAGGCGCAGCGGCGGCAACGCCGCCGGCCAGGCGCTGGCGATAGGCACCAAAGTCGCTGCTTTGCGCCAGGATGATTTCCCGCGCGGCCTGCGGGCTGAACTTGCCAGCCTGCTCGGCCGTCGGCAACGACAGCACCGAGCCGGCCTTCAGCTTGTTGATGTTCTCGTTGATGAAGGCCTGCGGGTTGCCGCGGTACAGCGAAACCAGCATCTGGTCCAGCGAGATGCCGGCGGGCTGGGTGCGCGCCGCGATGCGGCTCAGCGATTCACCCGGCTTCACGCGGTAGGTGTCGCCGCCCGTGGTGGCCGCTGGCGCGGCTGTCGGCGCAGGCGCGGCAACGGGTGCCGGCACAGGCGCGGCTGTGGGTGCCGGCGCAGACACCACGCCCAGCGCCTTGGCGCGCGGCGGCGGCGCCGGGCGCGTCATGGGCGTTGAGGTCGAAGGCGGCGCGGACGTCACCGGGGAAGCCACGGCCGTTGTCGGTGCCGGGGCCGGGGCCGGCGCAGCAGGTGCTGGCGCAGGGGCCGGGCTGATGACCGGCGCGGCTAGCGGTGCCGGCGCCTGGGCGGTGCGCAGATTCGGCGGGTCAAACAACAGCGTGTATTCGCGCACCAGGCGGCCGCTGGACCAGGTGGCTTCGACGATCACGTCCACAAAGGGTTCCAACACCGCGCGGTCGCTGCTGACGCGCAGGAAGGAACGGCCGTCTGGCCGCTTCAGCACCTGCACCTGGGCCGACGGCAGCACCGCGTTGTATTCGATACCTGCCGCGCGGTAGGCCTCGGGTGACGCCACGCGCAGGCGCAGCGACGACGCCTCTTCAGCGGTGAGGCTGGTGATCTCGATCTCGGCCTTGAGCGATTCGCCCAGTGCCGACTGCACATTCAAGCGCCCCAGACCCAAAGCTGCAGCCTGCGACCCCCACAGGCAAGCAGTGGCCAAGGCCACGCCCTTGAGCGCGAATCGCGCAGCGTTCGTCGAACGGTGTTCCAAAGCTGTTCCCCCAACCGGCATATCCAACCCCGGTGCCCGGGTTCGCTGCCGTTTTCTCAAGCCGACGGCCGCCTGACGGCAGCACAAGGCGCCCAGGCGGCACAAATCACAACAACATCAAGCATATAGGAGCGCAAGCTCACGTCTAAGCTGAAGAACGCGGGGGACCCGATTGTTTCCCGGCGTCACAGCCCGTGTCGCCCGTCGGCAACGGGGCCGATAGCCCCCACCCCCCGATCTCAATGCTCGATCAGGATGCGCAGCATGCGGCGCAGGGGCTCGGCGGCGCCCCACAGCAGTTGGTCGCCAATGGTGAAAGCACCGACATATTCCGGGCCCATCGCCAGCTTGCGGATGCGGCCCACCGGGATCGTCATGGTGCCCGTCACAGCCACCGGCGTCAGGCCGCGGATGGTGGCCTCGCGGTTGTTCGGCACCACCTGCACCCAGTCGTTGTCGGCGGCGATCATGGCTTCGATGTCGGCCACCGGCACGTCCTTCTTCAGCTTGAAGGTCAGCGCCTGGCTGTGGCAGCGCATGGCGCCGACGCGAACGCAGAAGCCGTCCACCGGGATGGGTGCGCTGCCGTAACCCTCGCCCTGGCCGAGAATCTTGTTGGTCTCGGCCATGCCCTTCCACTCTTCCTTGGACATCCCCCAGCCGGCCTCGTCCCGGCCCTTGCCGATACCAAGGTCTTTGTCGATCCAGGGGATCAGCGAGCCGCCCAGCGGCACGCCGAAGTTGGCGGTCTCGGCAGCACTCAGGCTGCGCTGCTTGGCGATGACCTTGCGGTCAATTTCCAGGATCGCGCTCTTCGGGTCGTCCAGCAGAGCCTTCACTTCGGCGTTCAAAGTTCCGTACTGGGTCAGCAGCTCGCGCATGTGCTGCGCACCACCGCCCGAGGCGGCCTGGTAGGTCTGGGTGGACATCCACTCGACCAGCCCGGCCTTGTACAGCGCACCCACGCCCATCAGCATGCAGCTGACGGTGCAGTTGCCGCCTATCCAGTTCTTGCCCCCGGCGGCCAGCGCGGCGTCTATAACCGGGCGGTTCACCGGGTCCAGGATGATCACCGCGTCGTCGGCCATGCGCAGCGTGGACGCCGCGTCGATCCAGTGGCCGGCCCAGCCCGCCGCGCGCAGCTTGGGGTGGACTTCCGCGGTGTAGTCACCGCCCTGGCAGCTGATGATCACGGCGCAACGCTTCAGCTGCGCAATGTCGTAGCCGTCTTGCAGCTGGGCCTCGTTCTTCGCGTGTGCCGGGGCGGTGCCGCCGGCATTGCTGGTGCTGAAGAACAGCGGTTCGATGTGCGCGAAGTCGCCCTCGGCCTGCATGCGGTCCATCAGAACCGAGCCGACCATGCCGCGCCAACCGACCAGACCCACGAGCGGGTTGTTCACGAGTGCCATATTGTTTCTTGCCTTTGCTGTGTGCCTGGACCCCGCTGTTCCCCGGCTCGTATCGCCGGGGTCCAGATGGGGGCGAAACGATCCGAGACCTCAGGTCTTGGTAATCGTTTTGCCAAAGACCGCGGCCACAACCGCGTCGCCCATTTCGCGCGTGCCTACTTTCGTCGTACCTTCGCTCCAGATGTCGCCCGTGCGCAAACCGGCCGACAACACGGCCTTCACCGCCGACTCGATGCGGTCGGCGGCGGCGGGCTGGGCGAGGGTGTAGCGGAGCATCATGGCAAGCGACAAGATTGTAGCCAGCGGGTTGGCAACGCCCTTGCCGGCGATGTCGGGCGCGCTGCCGTGGCTGGGCTCGTACAGGCCCTTGTTGTTCTTGTCGAGGCTGGCACTGGGCAGCATGCCGATGCTGCCGGTGAGCATGGCCGCTTCGTCGCTCAGGATGTCGCCGAACATATTGCCGGTGAAGATCACGTCGAAGGACTTGGGCGCTTTCACCAACTGCATGGCCGCGTTGTCCACGTACATGTGCTGCAGTTCGATATCGGGGTAGTGCGCGGCGTGCACCTCGGTCACCACGTCCTTCCAGAACTGGAAGGTCTCCAGCACATTGGCCTTGTCCACCGAGGTGACCTTCTTGCTGCGCCGGCGGGCGGCCTGGAAGGCGACGTGCGCGATGCGCTCGATTTCCGGGCGGCTGTAGCGCATGGTGTCGAAGGCTTCTTCGGCGCCGGGGAAGTGGCCGTCGATGGCCGTGCGGCGGCCGCGCGGCTGGCCGA
>JAYVBO010000328.1:0-3496 GCA_043750435.1 Betaproteobacteria bacterium
CGCCGCCAGGTCCTGCCCGGGCAGCGCGTACATCAGGTCGATGTTGAAGGTGTCGAAACTGTCGCGTGCCTCAGAAATGGCCGCCCTCGCCTGCTCGGCGTTGTGCACGCGGCCCAGGGCGCGCAAGGCGTCGTCGTTGAAGCTTTGCACGCCGATGGACAGCCGCGTCACGCCGGCAGCACGGAAAGCCCGGAAGCGTTCGCGCTCGAAGGTGCCGGGGTTGGCTTCCAGCGAGATCTCGATGCCCGGTTCCAACGGCAGGCGGGCGCGGATGTCGGCGATCAACTGGTCGATGCCGGCCGGTGAAAACAGGCTGGGCGTGCCGCCGCCGATGAAGATGCTGACCACGCGCCGGCCCCAGATCAGCGGCAGCGCGGCTTCCAGATCGGCACGCAATGCAGCCAGGTATTGCGCTTCCGGCAGTTCACCCTTGTTCTCGTGCGAATTGAAGTCGCAATACGGGCACTTCTTCAGGCACCAGGGCAGGTGCACGTACAGCGCCAGCGGCGGCAGCGCACCCAGTTGCAACGTGCCCGGCCGCAGGAAATGCGACACCGAGGACGGCGGCGATGGCGGCGTTGAACTGGCCGGCGCCACCGTTATCGACACCGTCTTCACAGCCGCCACACCTGTTGCAGCAGCACCCGCATCTGGGCACAGGCCAGCGCGCGGTGGCTGTGCGCGTTTTTCTTCACAGCATCCATCTCAGCGACGGTACAGCCCAGCCCGGGGACGAACATCAGCGGGTCGTAGCCAAAGCCCAAGGTGCCGCGCGGCGCAGTCAAGATTTCGCCCGGCCAGCGGCCCACGGCCACCAGCGGCTGCGGGTCTTGCGCGTGGCGCACCGCCACCAGCGTGCTGACGAAATGGGCGCGGCGGTCGGTGGCGCCAGCCAGCCGCTGCAGCAGGCGCGCATTGTTGGCGGCGTCCTGGATGCGCCGCCGCGCTTCGCGGTCGGGCTCATTCGTGTCGATGGCTGCGTAGTGCGCCGAGACCACACCGGGCTCGCCGCCCAGCGCGTCCACGCAGACACCCGAGTCGTCGGCGATGGCCGCGCCACCTGACGCCTGCGCGGCCTGGCGAGCCTTCACCAGGGCGTTCTCGATGAAGGTGTGGAAAGGCTCGTCGGCCTCGGCGATGCCGAGATCGCCCTGCGCGACCAGTTCGACGTCGATGCCGGCCAACAGGGCCCGCAACTCGCTGAGCTTCTTGGCGTTGTTGCTGGCCAGAACCAGTTGCATCAAACCACCCCGAGCGCCAACTTCTGCAGGGCGTTCAAGTCGCGTATGCCCTTCTCGGCCAGCGCCAGCAAGCGGTCCATTTCGACCCGGCTGAAGGGCACGCCTTCGGCCGTGCCTTGTACTTCGACGAAACCGCCGCCGCCCGTCATCACCACGTTCATGTCGGTGTCGCAGGTCGAGTCTTCGGTGTATTCCAGGTCCAGCAGCGGCGTGCCCTGGACCACACCCACCGACACGGCGGCCACGAAGTCGAGGATGGGGCTCTGGGCGATGCGGCCCTGCTTCAGCAGGAAGCTGACCGCGTCGTGGGCGGCCACGAAGGCGCCGGTGATGGCTGCTGTGCGGGTGCCGCCGTCAGCCTGCAGCACGTCGCAGTCCAGCAAGATGCTGCGTTCGCCCAGGGCACGCAGGTCGAAGACCGTGCGCAGGCTGCGGCCGATCAGGCGCTGTATCTCCTGCGTGCGGCCGCTTTGCTTGCCGCGCGCGGCCTCGCGGTCGCTGCGCGTGTGGGTGGCGCGGGGCAGCATGCCGTATTCGGCCGTCACCCAGCCCTCGCCGCTGCCGCGCTTGTGGGGCGGCACGCGCTCTTCAACCGAGGCCGTGCACAACACCTTGGTGGCACCGAAAGACACCAGCACCGAGCCTTCGGCGTGACAGGTGTAGCCGCGCTGGATGGTGACCGGGCGCAGGGCATCGGCCAGGCGGCCGGCGGATCGTTCGTAACTCATGTTTGTTCCTTGGAAACAGGGGATGCGGGCCGCGCGACGTGCGCGGCCCGCAGCGGGGTTCAACGGCGCTTTTTCGAGCTGCGCTCGATGGCCTCGTTGATCTCGCGGATCGAGCGTTCGATTTCGGCGTCGTCCAGCTCGTCCACGTGGGCGGCGTCGGCCAGGCTGGCCTGGATGGTCGAGGCGAAAACCTCTTCGCCCAGCGACTGCGTGGACACGCCACCGTGGGCATCCTGGTCGTCGGCCGATTCCCATTCAAGCGCCAGCACGGTGACGTTGTCGCTTTTCTCGCCGGCCGCCCGCAGGGCCCGTTCAACCAGTTCGGGCACGGCGTCGGCCACGCTGTGGGTGCTGAGCACGTTGGTGATGGTGGCGTCGCTGAGCGCACCCCACAGGCCATCAGAACACAGCATCACGCGATCACCCGCGTGCACGGCCAGCGGGCCCGACGTGTCGACCACCGGCTTGCCCGGGCTGCCCAGGCAGGTGAACAGCACATTGCGGTTGACGCGGTTGCCGATGGGCACCACCTGCGACAGCGTGTTCTGCAATTCAGAATAGGAATGGTCGCGCGTACGGGCCACCAGCCGGTCACCGCGCACCAGGTACAGGCGCGAGTCGCCGCAGTGCGCCCAGTAGGCCGTGTTGTCCTGAATGATGCAGGCCACCAGCGTGGTGCGCGGCGTGTCCAGCAGCGACTTCTCGGTGGCGTAGCGCAGCAACTGGTGGTGGCCGGCAATGGTGGCGTCGTGCAAAAAACGCAAAGGGTCTTGCAGGCGCGGCTTGGCTTCACGCTGGAACAAAGCCGCCATGGTCTGCAGCGCCAGTTGCGACGCCACTTCGCCCTCAGGGTGGCCACCCATGCCGTCGGCCAGCGCGAACAGGCCGGCGTCCCGCGTGTAGCAATAGCCCATGCGATCTTCGTTCTTCTCGCGGCCGCCGCGGCGGCTGACTTGGTAGACGGAAAACTGCATGGCGGGTCAGTCCGCGCGCCCGGTCGGGCTCACGCTTTCTGGCCCGTCTTCAACGTTTCCAGCTGCAGCTTCAGGCGTTCGCTGAAACTGAGCTTGGTGTAGCGGCGCTCGGTTTCGCGGGCCAGCTCCTTTTGCAGCGCGAACACACTCTGTGGCCGGCTGAGCGGGTCCAGCGACATGCACCATTCGGTCACCTCGATGAGGTTGTCGGAATACACATTGCGCAGCCTGGACAGGCTGAGCGTGAGGCGGTCTTTTTCCAGCCGCTGCGGCGCGTCGTTCGGCGGGTAGCCCTGCATGCAGGCGTAGATGCAGGCGCCGATGGCGTAGATGTCGGTCCAGGGGCCCAGCGTGCCGTCGCGGCGGTACATCTCGGGCGCGGCAAAGCCCGGCGTGTACATCGGACGTATGAAGTTGCCTTCCTTGCTCAGCACCTCGCGGGCGGCGCCAAAGTCCAGCATCACCGCCTTGTTGTCATTCGTGACAAACACGTTCGCCGGCTTGATGTCCAGGTGCAGCATCTTGTGCTGGTGCACGATGCGCAGGCCGCGCA
>JAYVBO010000329.1:0-3496 GCA_043750435.1 Betaproteobacteria bacterium
CCGGTGACGGTGGAGGCCAGCGATTTGTGTGGCCGCTTCTCGGGCCGCGTCGTGCGCGGCGTGAACACCAAAGCGCAGACGCCGGCCTGGATGGTTGAACGCCTGGCGCGCTGCGGCCAGCGCAGCGTCAGCGCGCTGGTGGACATCTCGAACTACCTGATGTTCGAGTACGGCCGGCCGTCGCACATCTTCGATCTGGACAAGATCCACGAAGGGCTGGTCGTGCGCTGGGGCCGCGCTGGCGAGACGCTGAAGCTGCTGAATGGCAACACCGTCGAATTGGACGAGAAGGTCGGCGTCATTGCCGACGCCCAGGGCGTTGAATCGCTGGCCGGCATCATGGGCGGCGACGCCACAGCGGTGTCGGACGACACCCAGAACGTCTACGTCGAGGCCGCCTTCTGGTGGCCTGAGGCTGTGCAGGGCCGTTCGCGCCGCTACAACTTCAGCACCGACGCCGGCCACCGTTTTGAGCGCGGTGTGGACCCGGCGCTCACCGTCGAACACCTCGAACACATCACCCGGCTGATCATCGAGATTTGCGGCGGGCAGGCCGGTCCGATGGACGACCAGACGTTGGCCTTGCCCCAGGCTGAACCGGTGACGCTGCGCGTGGCGCGCGCGGCGCAGGTCATCGGCATGCCGGTGACGCAGGCGCAGTGTGCGGAAGTCATGCGCCGGCTGGGCCTGCAGTTCAGCGAAGCGCCCGGCAGCCTGACCGTGCTGCCGCCGAGCTGGCGCTTTGACCTGAAGATCGAAGAAGACCTGATCGAAGAAGTCATCCGGGTCATCGGCTACGACCAACTGCCAGCCACGCCGCCAGTGGCGCCCGTCGCTGCCCGCGTGCGCTCAGAAGGCCGACGCAGCACGCATGCCGTGCGCCGCGCGTTGGCTGCGCGTGACTACCAGGAAACCATCAATTACAGCTTCGTCGAGGCGCGTTGGGAACACGAACTGGCCGGCAACGCCAACCCCATCCGCGTGTTGAATCCCATCGCGGCGCCACTGGCCGTGATGCGTTCCAGCCTGATCGGCAGCCTGGTCCAGGTGCTGCGCCACAACCTGGCCCGCAAGGCCACGCGCGTGCGCGTTTTCGAGCTGGGCCGCGTCTTCAGCCGTGACGCTTCGGTGGTCGACGGTGCTCTGACGGTCGCCGGTGTCAGTCAGCCCACCCGCGTGGCCGGCCTGGCCTACGGCAGTGCTGAAACGCTGCAGTGGGGCCGCAAAGAGCAGGGCGTCGATTTCTTCGACGTGAAGGGCGACATTGAAGCGTTGCTGGCCCCACGCCGGGCGCGTTTCGTGGCCGACACCCACCCGGCCATGCACCCCGGCCGCTGCGCGCGCATCGAACTGGACGGTCGTGCGGTGGGCCATGTCGGCGAGCTGCATCCGCGCTGGCGACTGGCCTACGAACTGCCGCAGGCGCCGGTGCTTTTCGAGCTGGACCAGGAAGCCGTGCTCGGCCTGTCAGTGCCCGTCTTCGAAGCCGTGCCGCGCCAGCAGGCGGTTCAGCGTGATGTGGCGCTGGTGGTGCAAGACAGTGTGGCCCACGACGCACTGATGGCCAGCCTGCTGGCCGATCCGGCCGGGCTGATCCGTTCAGCGAAGCTGTTCGACATCTACAAACCGGCGGCAACGGCCAACGTGGCCGGCTGGTTACCGGGTGAACGCAGCCTGGCGGTGCGTCTTGAGCTGCGTGATGACGCGGCCACACTCACCGACGAGCGCATCGACGCGGCCGTGCAGGCCGCCGTTGCCCGCGCCACGCAGGCCCACGGCGCCCGCATGCGGGCATGAAGGGAAACGCCATGCTTGAAGACGACACCATCGACGCGCCGGCCACACTGTCGTCGCTGGAAACGCCGACGCTGACCAAGGCCGAATTGGCCGAACTGCTGTTCGACCGCCTGGGCCTGAACAAGCGCGAGTCCAAGGACATGGTCGAGGCCTTCTTCGAAATCGTCCACGGCACGCTGGTCGTCGGTCAGGACGTCAAGCTGTCGGGCTTCGGCAACTTCAACATCCGCCGCAAGGCGTCGCGGCCCGGGCGCAACCCGCGCACCGGTGAATCCATCCCGATCAAGGCCCGCAATGTGGTCACCTTCCACGCCAGCCACAAGTTGAAATCCATCGTGCAGGGCGATACACCACCCGATGGTGACTTCGAGTAGAGTCTAGGTTTTCACCTGAATCCCATTGATTTCAATGGAGAAAATTCTCCCACCGATTCCGGCCAAGCGCTACTTCACGATCGGTGAGGTGAGCGAGCTCTGCGGTGTCAAACCGTATGTGCTGCGCTACTGGGAGCAAGAGTTCACCCAGCTCAAGCCGATGAAGCGCCGCGGTAACCGGCGCTACTACCAGCACCACGAAGTGCTGTTGATCCGGCGGATCCGCGAACTGCTCTACGACCAGGGCTTCACCATCATCGGCGCGCGCAACCGGCTGGGCGATGCCGCCGCGCTGGCCCGACCGGCGGCGGCTGATGTCGATGGCGATGAAGACGCGCTGGACGAGGACGATCTGGTCGACGCTTCATCGGCCGCCGAATCGCCGACGCCGCTGCCTGCTGGCGCGCCGTCATTGCTGGAATCTGAGCAGTTGCGGGCCGAGCTCATGTCGATACGCGAACTGTTGTCCGCGTAAAGCGCAAAAGCCGTCGTATACTGCGAGGCTCAGTCGGGGCGTAGCGCAGCCTGGTAGCGCACTTGCATGGGGTGCAAGGGGTCGCGAGTTCGAATCCCGCCGCCCCGACCATAGAAAAGTCAGACGAACGAACAGCTTAGAGGCGCAAGCCCCTAGGCTGTCTTTCTTTGTGCCTGGGCTGTTCGGCTTCTGGCCGGCTGCCGTTCGCTCAGGTCACCCTCATTGGTTTGATGCGTCGCGTGGATCAATCGATCCGAACGATGCAATTCCACCTGAGCCCCCGTGTCAGCACCATAGGGTCTCAGCAGGCTGTCGGTCTGCGACACCAAAGGCTGGAATGAGACAAGCATGATGAAGTTGAAGGCGGCGGCGATGGGCGGCTTGCTGGCCGCCACCATGAGCGCGGCATTGGCGCAGAGTACGGTCACCCTGGCCGGCGTTGCCGACAGCGCTGCGCGCAGCGTGACCAACGACGGCGTCGGCAGCATCAAGTCGCTGGTCAGCGGCTCGAATGCCACCAGCCGACTCATCTTTCGGGGCAGTGAAGACCTGGGCGGCGGCTTGAGTGCCGGTTTCCACCTGGAACACGGCATCGCGCTGGACACGGGCAATGCCGTGGGCGGCAACCAGTTCTGGGACCGCCGCGCCACGGTCAGCGTGGCCAGCCGCAGCTTGGACGAGGTGCGCCTGGGGCGCGACTTCGTGCCCAGCTACGTCAGCTGGTCGCGCTACGACCCCTTCAGCTACGTGGGTGTGGCGGGTTCGAACAATCTTGTCAGCGCCACGCCAGTGGGCCCGATACGCAGCACCTTCGGCACTGCGGCCAACACAACCGTGCGTTCGAGCAATG
>JAYVBO010000330.1:0-3493 GCA_043750435.1 Betaproteobacteria bacterium
GGTTCCGGCTCGGTGTGGGACCTGGTGTTCTCGGAAGATGCCGGCCAACGCTACCTGCTGGTGGCCGATGGCACCAACAACGAAGTGCGCATCGTGTTGCGCGCCACCGGCGAAGTCATCGGCGCCTTCGGCCGCCCGGGCCGCCAGGCGGGTGACTTCCATTGGGTGCACAACATCGCCATCGACACGCAAGGCAGCGTGTACACGTCGGAAGTGGACACCGGCAAGCGCGCCCAGCGCTTCGTTCGCGCGCCCTGAGGCGTCGGCAACGCCGAATCAGCGCTCACTACAGCCCCGCCCGACTGTTGTTTCTCAGGGCCGGTCAAGCTGAGTCACACCGTGACCTGGATCAAATAGATCTAAATACGAATTATTCTCAATTGACTTACACTGCGGGCCTCGAGCAACAAGGTCGACGGGAGCTTTTCAGTGTCAGTTCAAGTAGTCGTGGGTCATCGCGATCGGCCGGCCGGCCACCTGGCGGGTCGGGTGGCGGCGATGGGCCTGTTGCTGGCCCTGGCCGGCTGCGGGGGCGGGGGCGGGGGCGGGGACGCCAGCAACAGCCGTGGCGCGGCCAGCGCCACGGCCCTGTCGGCCTCGGCCAGCTTGGGCGAATTGATCTTCCGCGACACCGCGCTGTCGGCCTCGGGCGAGCAGTCTTGCGCCAACTGCCACGACGAAGCGCACGGCCACGGCGCGCCCAACGCGCTGGCCGCGCAGCCGGGCGGTGTCGCCTTGGAACTGCAGGGCACGCGCAACACGCAGTCCATTCGCTACCTGTCGGCGAACCGTGAGTTTCGCTTTGCCGCCGACGGCACGCCCACCGGCGGCTTCTTCTGGGACGGCCGTGCGCGCAGCCTGCAAGACCAGGCCGGCCGGCCCTTCCTGAACCCGGCAGAAATGGCCAACACCGGCCCGGCCGAGGTGGTGGCAAGGCTGGCCCGCGCGCCCTACGCCGCCGCCTTCAAGGCGCTGTTCGGCAGCGACATCTTCAGCCGCCCCGACGACGCCTACGCGCGCATGACGCTGGCCCTGCAGGCCTTCCAGCTGGAAGACGGCGCCTTCCGGGCTTACAGCAGCCGCTACGACGCCTTCTTGATCGGCCAGGCCACGCTGTCGAACAGCGAACTGCGCGGCCTGGCCTTCTTCAACAGCCCGGACAAGGGCAACTGCGCGGCCTGCCACCCGTCGGCCAAGGGCGCGGACGGCAGCCCGCCGCAGTTCACCGACTTCAGCTACGACAACCTGGGCCTGCCGCGCAACCCCGAGCTGAAAGCCAACGCAGACCCGAGCTACTTTGACCTGGGCCTGTGCGCCCGCGATGGCGGCGACCTGGCCGCGCGCGGCGATCTGTGCGGCGCCTTCAAGGTGCCCAGCCTGCGCAACGTGGCGCTGCGCGGCGCGCTCTTCCACAACGGCCGGTTCAAGACCTTGAGAGAGGCACTGACCTTCTACGTGCAGCGCGACACCAATCCCGAAAAGTTCTACCCCGTGGTCGCTGACGGCACGGTATTGAAGTTCGACGACCTACCCGCCACCTACCGGGCCAACGTCAACACCAGCGAAGCGCCCTACAACCGCCGCCGCGGCGACGCGCCCGCCTTGAGTGACAGCGAGATCGACGACGTCGTCGCCTTCCTGCGCACCTTGACCGACGGCTACAGCCGCTGAATCCGCCCAAGCCACCCCACACACTCCTGCGCACCATCACCATGCACGCCCCGACCGCCAAGCCGTTCATCCCGTTCAAGTTGACCCTGCTGGCGTTGACGCTCGGCCTGGCCGCTGGCGCCGTACGCGCCCAAACCGCCAGTGAAGTCGACCTGGCCCGCCGGCTCGACCGCCTGGCCAGCGAACTGGCCGCCGTGCAGGCCGAATTGGCTACGCTGCGGCAGCAGCAGCAAGCCACGGCCGCCGCCGTTGCAGCGCCGCCCGCCGCGCAGCCCGCGCCCGTAGCCGCCGCCGACCGCGAAGCCGCCACCCGCAGCGCCATGCCGACCACGGTGCTGACCAGCTACGGCGAGATCAACCTGAACCGCTCCACCCGCCACCCGCAAGACACCCAGGCCGACCTGCGCCGCTTCGTGCTGGGCGTGCAGCACCGCTTCGACGAGCGCACCACGCTGGTCACCGAACTGGAGGTGGAACACGCCGTGGCCTCAGCCGGCGACAAGGGCGAAGTGGCGCTGGAGCAGGCCTATGTCGAACGCCAGCTGAACCCGACCTGGGCGCTGCGCGCCGGCCTCTTCCTGATGCCCGTCGGCCTGTTGAACCAGAACCATGAACCGACGGCCTATTTCGGCGTCGAACGCAACCACGTCGAGACCGCCATCATCCCCAGCACCTGGCGCGAAGGTGGCGTGCAATTCGTCGGCGCCTTCGACAACGGCCTGACCGTGAACCTGGGCCTGAGCACCGGCTTCGACCTGACGAAGTGGGACGCCACCAGCAGCGACGGCCGCGACTCGCCACTGGGCAGCGTGCACCAGGAAATGCAGCTGGCCAAGGCCCGCGACCTGGCGCTGTTTGGCGCCGTGAACTGGCGCGGTGTGCCGGGCCTGCAAGTCGGCGCCAGCGTCTTCAGCGGCGGCGCCACGCACGGCCAGGCTGCGGCCTCGTCGCGCATCACCCTGTGGGACGTCCACGCGCGCTGGACACCCGGCCGCTGGGACCTGTCGGCCCTGTACACCCGCGCCACCATCAGCAACACCGCCGCGCTGAACCTGCCATTGGTGGGTAACACCACGCTGATCCCGGCGGCCTTCGACGGCAGCTACCTGCAGGCCGGCTACCACCTGTGGCGCCAGGGCAGCTACCGGCTGACGCCTTTCGTGCGCTGGGAACGCTACAACACCGCCAGCCGCTACGCCGCGCTGCCGGCCGGCCTGACACCCGACGCCAGTGCCGCCGAGCGCGCCTGGACGCTGGGCGCCAACCTGGAGTTCGTGCCCGGCCTGGTGGTCAAGGCCGACTGGCAGCGCTACGCCCGCGACCGCGAGCAAGACCGCGTCAACCTCGGCCTGGGCTGGAGCTTCTGAGCATGCGCTTCACGCCGCTGACTGCCGCCTCTTACGCCACCAGTTGCGCCATCACCTGCGCCACGCTGGCGTCCTTGGCACCGGTCACGGCGTTTGCGGCCGACTACCTCAGCGCCGACCAGGCTGCGCGCTTGATGTTTCCCGACGCCGAGCGTTTCGACGCGGTTGACGTGGTGCTGGACGCGGCCGCCCTAAAGCGCCTGGACGAAGCTGGCGTGCGCGCGCGCAGCGCCCGCTGGCCGCTGCGCGCGGCGCGGCGCGGCAGCAGTACGCTGGGCTACGTGGTGGCCGACGAGGTACTGGGCAAGTTCGAACTGATCAGCTACGCCGTGGGCCTGGGCACCGACGGCCGCGTCAAGCAGGTCGAAATCCTGTCCTACCGCGAAAGCCACGGCCATGAAATCCGCTCGGCCGCCTGGCGCCGTCAGTTCGCCGGCAAGGGCCCGGGCGCGACG
>JAYVBO010000331.1:0-3488 GCA_043750435.1 Betaproteobacteria bacterium
GGTCAAGCTGCGCTGACCGGGATCTTGCCAATTTTGGCCTGCCATGCCGCCGGGCCGGTGTTGTGCACGCTGATGCCCTGGGCATCGACGGCCACGGTCACTGGCATGTCCACCACGTCGAATTCGTAGATGGCCTCCATGCCCAGGTCGGCAAATCCCACCACCTGGGCGCCCTGTATGGCCTTGGCCACCAGGTAGGCCGCGCCGCCCACGGCCATCAGGTAAGCACTTTGGTGCTTCTTGATGGCGGCGATGGCGGTCGGTCCGCGCTCGGCCTTGCCGATCATGCTGATCAGGCCGGTTTCGCTGAGCATCATCTCGGTGAACTTGTCCATGCGCGTGGCGGTGGTGGGGCCGGCCGGGCCGACGACTTCGTCACCCACCGGATCCACCGGCCCGACGTAGTAGATAACCCGGTTGGTGAAGTCCACCGGCAGTGCTTCGCCCTTGGCCAGCATGTCCTGGATGCGCTTGTGCGCGGCGTCGCGGCCGGTCAGCATCTTGCCGTTCAGCAACAGCGTCTGGCCGGGTTGCCAGGCCGCCACTTCGGCGCGCGTCAGCGTGTTCAGGTCCACGCGCTGGCTCTTGTTGTAGTCGGGTGCCCAGCGCACATCGGGCCACAGGTCCAGGCTGGGTTGTTCCAGGTAAGCCGGGCCTGAACCGTCCATCTGTACATGCGCATGTCGCGAGGCCGCGCAGTTTGGGATCATCGCCACCGGCTTGCCAGCGGCGTGCGTGGGGTAGGTGGCAATCTTCACGTCCAGCACCGTGGTCAGGCCGCCCAGGCCTTGCGCGCCGATGCCCAGGGCGTTGACCTTTTCATACAGCTCGATGCGCATTTCCTCCAGCTTGTTTTGCGGCCCGCGGGCCAGCAGGTCGAACATGTCGAGGGGTTCCATCAAGACTTCTTTGGCCAGCAGCATGGCCTTCTCGGCCGTGCCGCCCACGCCGATGCCCAGCATGCCCGGCGGGCACCAGCCGGCGCCCATGGTGGGCACGGTCTTCAGCACCCAGTCGACGATGCTGTCGCTGGGGTTCATCATGATCAGCTTGCTCTTGTTCTCGCTGCCGCCACCCTTGGCGGCCACCGTCACGTCGAGCTTGTCACCCGGCACCACCGTCATGTGGATGACCGCTGGCGTGTTGTCTTTGGTGTTCTTGCGCTAGAAGATGGGGTCGGCCAGGATGGAGCCGCGCAGCGGGTTGCTGGTGTTCAGATAGGCCTGTCGCACGCCCTGGTTCACGGCGTCTTCCAGGCTGCCGGTGAAACCGTCGAAGCGCACGTCCATGCCGATCTTCAGGAACACATTGACGATGCCCGTGTCCTGGCAGATGGGCCGCCGGCCCTCGGCGCACATGCGGCTGTTGGTCAGGATCTGCGCAATGGCATCTTTGGCCGCCGGTGAGGCTTCTTTTTCGTAGGCCCGTGCCAGGTGGCTGATGAAGTCGGCCGGGTGGTAGTAGCTGATGAACTGCAGGGCGGCGGCCACGGTCTCGACGAGGTCGGGCTGGCGGATGAGCGTAGGCATGGTGTGGGCCGAAAGTGGGCGGTGTTGAAAGTGTAGCCAGCCGGTCGACGCGGCCTTGGTATTCTTCCCAGGAAAAGCCGGCAACTGATATTGGCGGACCGCAAACTGCAGGTGGCGCGCTCAGCGCGACAGGGGAGCTAACGAATGACTTGGATAGACAAAGAACTGCGCAAGCGGGAACGCCTGGATGCCCGGGTCAGCGCGAAAGGCGACAGCCAGTGGGTCGAAGATTCCACCACCCTGGGGTCGGCCAAGCTCCTGGCCCTGTGGCAGAAACTTGAAAGCGCCAACGAAGCCCTGCCTGAAAAGCTGAGGCTGAAGCGCGAGGTCTCGACGGCGAATGCCTTCCCGTCCGAACGTTCCGCCTTCCTGATGTTCTTGGTGGCCAAAAATGGCTCGGGCATCGGCTACACCGGCGACGCCATCCGCTATATCTGGCCGCAGCGCAATGCGCGCAGCAGCTACAACTTCTGGATACGCTGGCACCCCGCCCTGGGCTACCGCCTGATTCGGCGTGTCAGGCCTTCGATGTTCAGCTCTGGCATCGATGAGCACGCGTTCAACGAAGCGGCGCTGGACCACATTTTCAAATGCCTGGTCGTCGAGGCCCGGGTCAAGTACTGGGCCGTCCGCAAACGCCGTTTCTGGCTGTTCTAGACCCGTGCTGAGTCAGTGGCCGTCCTTGGGCGGCCGCGTCATCAGCCTGTCGGCCAGTGCGATGGCCAGGGCCGAGAACAGGAAGGCGACATGGATCAGGGTCTGCCACATCAGCACCTTTTCGGTGTAGTTCTCGGCGTTGATGAAGGTCTTCAGCAGGTGGATGCTGCTGATGCCGATGATGGCCGTGGCCAGCTTCACCTTTAGCACCGACGCATTGACGTGGCTCAACCATTCCGGCTGGTCAGGGTGGTCTTCCAGGTTCATCCGCGAAACGAAGGTTTCGTAGCCGCCGACGATGACCATGATCAGCAGGTTGCTGATCATCACCACGTCGATCAGGCCCAGCACCACCAGCATGATGACGGTCTCGTTGAGCTGGGGCGTCCAGTTGGCGTCGGCTTTGTAGCCGATACTGTGGATCAGCATTTCCAACGCTTGCTGGTCACCGAAAACCGCCGAGATGAGGTGCGTCAGTTCCACCCAGAAGTGGAAGACATAGACGCACTGCGCGACGATCAAGCCCAGGTACAGCGGCAACTGCAGCCAGCGGCTGGCGAAGATGAAATTCGGCAGGGCTTGTTGGCGGTTCTTTTCGACGGCTTGGATGGGTTTCATGCGGCTCGGGTTTGATGTGTATCAGGGGCAACCCCAATGCTGGAAATTGTAGAGGGCCGTACATCATGGCCACTACCGCGCGTCAGCCGTCAGTCAGAGCAGGGCCTTAGCTTCCGTACCCAAGCAGAGACACCTAGATCCGCACCCGATTCAACATCCTGGAGACCCGCATGGCCAGCAACAGCAGTGACACCCCCACCGAACTGAAAACCCACCTGCCGCCAGCCGCGCTGGTGGCCGCCGCCCGCGTGTCGGGCATGCCCGCCTACCAGGCCCTGGTGGATGAGTCCGAACGCGACTACGAGGGCTATTGGGCCCGCCTGGCGCGCGAGTTTGTCAGCTGGAAGACTCCCTTCACCCAGGCGCTGGACAGCAGCAACGCGCCTTTCTTCAAGTGGTTCGAAGATGGCACGCTGAACGTGTCCTACAACTGCCTGGACCGCAACGTTGAGCGCGGCCTGGGCGACAAGACGGCCATCATCTTCGAGGCCGACGACGGTGCAGTCACCCGCGTCAGCTACAGCGAACTGCTGGCCAAGGTCAGCCAGTTCGCGAATGCGCTGAAGGCGCGCGGCGTGAAGAAGGGCGACCGCGTCGTCATCTACATGAGCATGAGCGTCGAAGGCGTGGCCGCGATGCAGGCCTGCGCCCGCATCGGCGCCATCCACTCGGTGGTCTTCGGCG
>JAYVBO010000332.1:0-8098 GCA_043750435.1 Betaproteobacteria bacterium
CCCGAACGCAAGCTGCGCCAGAACGAGGTTGACGGCCGCATGGCCGCGATGATGGTGGCGCTGGCCACCGGCCGCTGGGACCTGGCCATCGGCGAGGCCGACGACCTGCACCAGGACTGGCGCCAGCTGACCCAGCAGGTCTTGGCGCGTCAGATAGACCCGCCCGGCAGCGACCGCGCCCACCGCCTGCTGGTCGAGCAGACGCTGCAGGTCATCGACCTGGTGGCCGCGGCCGCGCAAATCGACAACAACAGCGGCACCGCCTTCAGCGCCGGCAGCGTGCCGGCGGCCACGCTGGCCATGGTGCACACCTTGCCCCGCCTGGCCTGGCAGACCGCTGTGCTGGCACCGGCCGCGACGCCTGACAAGGCCCCCGACCCGGCGCAAGCGCAAGCCCAAGCGCAAGCCCGAGGCCAGCAGATCGACCATGTTGAAGCCAGCCTGGCGCGCACGCTGGGCCTGCTGGAAGGCACCCGCCGGGTGTCTGACGTGGCGCCATCGGCCACCGCCGCGCCGGCCACCGAGCTGGCACTGCTGCAAGCCGGCGCCACCGCCGGCACCAGTACCGAGCGCTACATCGCGCTGCTGCGTCGTCCGTCGGCGGCATCCAGCGAAACCCAGGCCGCCGGCCGGGTTGCGGTGCAGTCGCAAATGCGCCTGTTCGAACTGGCCTACGGCACCGCCACGGCCGCGCTGACGGCGCAGACCCGCAGCGCCGGGCAACACCGCGCCCTGCTGATGGGCGCGCTGACTTTTCTGACCTTGATCGCCCTGGCACTGACGTCCCGCCTGTGGCGCGGCCTGCTGCTGCTGCAGACCCGCGAACAGGCGCTGGCCGATCAGGCCGCCAGCCCCGACAACGGCCACGACCAGGGCCGGCGCCGCACCCAGGCCGAGCAATTGCTGCAGCGCCTGCGTGAGGCGCCGCCAACACCTGAGCGGGCAGCGGTGGCCGCACCGGGGTCGACAGCGGCCATCACCAAGCCCGACTGAACAGCCGCGCCGCCGGCCGGCTGTCCGTCGTTCGACATTCAGTCGCGGTCCGCCGGCATGGGCAGTGGCCCGGCCGCATTGCCGGGCAGCACCCGGTCGCTGGAGGCAGCCTGCGCCCGGGGCCGCTTCACCCGCACCAGGTAGCTGTACAGCACAGGCACCACCACCAGCGTCAGCAAAGTGCTGGTGATGATGCCGCCGATGATGGCGCGACCCATCGGGGCTTGAATTTCGCCGCCGTCGTTCAGCGCCAGGGCCAGCGGCAGCATGCCGAAGACCATGGCGGCCGTCGTCATGATGATGGGCCGCATGCGCGTCAGGCCCGCTTGAAGTAGCGCATCCTGCACGGTGGCGCCGGCCTTGCGCGCCTGGTTGGCGAAGTCCACCAGCAGGATGGCGTTCTTGGTCACCAGGCCCATCAGCATCACCAGGCCAATCATGCTGAAGACGTTCAACGTGCTCTTCCAGAACAGCAGCGCCAACATCACACCGATCAGCGCCAGCGGCAGGCTGGCCATGATGGCGATGGGCTGCAAGAAGCTGCCGAACTGGCTGGCCAGCACGATGTAGATGAAGATCACGGCCAGCGCCATGGCGGCCAGCAGGCCGTTGAAGGCGTCGGCCTGTTGCTGCATCTGGCCGCCCACGTCGAAGCTGTAGCCCGGCGGCAGGGCCGTGGCCTTGATCAGCTTTTGCACGTCTTCGCCCACGTCACCCGAACTGCGGCCCTTGACGCCGGCGAATACGGCTTCGCGACGCTGCAGGTTCTGGCGGCGGATGATCTCGGGGTTGAACACGGTCTCGATCGTGGCCACGCTGTCCAGCGTGATGGGCGTGCCGTCTTTGGCAAAGGCTACCGGCAGCAGGCGCAGCTGGTCGATGCGCTGGCGCTCGCTTTCATTCAGACGCAGCACCACGTCCACCTGGTCGCCGTCGGGCGTGGTCCAGTAGGTGGCGGTTTCGCCGTTGACGTAGGCGCGCAGGCTGCTGGCCAGCTGCGGTGCGGTCAGCCCCAGTTCGCGCACGGCGCCGGGCTTCAGGCGCACGGCGTAGGCCGGCAGGCCGGGCTTGACCGACGACTCCACATCCACCGCGCCGGGGATCTTCTTCACCTTCTCAGCGAAGTCATTCGCCACCTTGGCCAGGCCGTCGGCGTCGCTGCCCAGGATGGCCACGTAGATGGGCCGGTTGAAGCCCAGGCTGGCGTCGGTGCCCGGCACCTTGGCGATCATGTCGCGGATGGCTTCTTCAACCTGCTTCTGGCTGCGCTGGCGTTCGTGCCGCGGCTTGAGCGTGATGTTCAGCGAAGCCTGGTTGCGCTGGCCGGCGCCGCCCACCCAGGTCGACAGGCTGTCGATCTCGGGCAGAGTGCGCACGATGTCTTCGATCTGCCGCACCTTGGCGTCGGTGCGTTCCAGGCTGCTGCCCACTGGCATGCGCAGCGACAGCTGGGTGTAGCCCTGGTCGGTTTCGGGCACGAACTCGCTGCCCACCAACGGGGCCAGCGCAAGGGCCGCCACGAAGCTGGCCATGCCGATGCCCAGCACCACGCCGCGCGGCGTGATGGTGGCGCTGCGCCAGCGCCGGTGGCTGGTCTTGTCGCGTGCCTGCACGACGTTGAAACCGCGGCCGTAAACCGGTATCCACACCCGCCAGCGGCGCGCGCTGAAGATCCAGTGGATGGTGCGTTCGTAGACCCGGTGCAAGGCCTCCAGGCCGGCGTCGGTGGCGCGCAGCAGCTGGCCGATGACCGGCACTTTCTGCAGGAAGGCCGATGGCGGGTCGGCCCACACCGAACTCAGCATCGGGTCGAGCGTGAAGCTGACGAACAGGCTGACCAGCACGGCCACCACCACGGTAATGCCGAAGGGGTAGAAGAACTTGCCGATGATGCCGCCCATGAAGGCGATGGGCACGAAAACGGCGCACAGGGCGAAGGTGGTGGCCATCACGGCCATGCCGATCTCAGCCGTGCCTTCCAGTGACGCGCGGCGGTGGGCCTTGCCCATGCCCACGTGGCGCACGATGTTCTCGCGCACCACGATGGCGTCGTCGATCAGCAGGCCGATGCACAGGCTCAGCGCCATCATGGTCATGAAGTTCAGCGTGAAGCCGAAGGCGTACACCGCAATGAAACTGCTGATGACCGAGATGGGCAAGGTCAGCCCGGTGATGATGGTGCTGCGCCAGCTGTGCAGGAAGAGGAAGACGATGACCACGGTCAGCAGCGCGCCTTCAATGAGCGTGCCGCGCAGGCCGTCCAGTGAACCCTTGACCCAGTCGCTGTTGGCGTTGATCAGCCGCAGTTCCACATCGGGCGGCAGCTGTTTGCGGATGGCTTCGGCGGCCTGCTTCACGGCCTCGCCAGCGACCACGATGTTGGCGTCTTGCTGCTTGAAGATGTTGAAGTTGATGGCGCGTTGGCCGTTGATGCGGGCCATGCTGTCGGGCTCGCGTTCACGCTCCACCAACGTGCCCAGGTCGGCCAGCGTCAGCGACAAGTTGCCATGCTTGGCCACCACCAGGCCCTCGAACTGGCGCGGGTCGCGTATGCGCCCCTCCACCCGCAAGAGTGCATCTTGCGTGCTGTCGCTGATCAGGCCCACGGGCTGGTCGGCATTGGCCGCTTTCAGCGCGCTGGCAATCTCGGCCGGCGTCACGTTGTAGGCACGCAGGCGGACCGGGTCCAGGTCGATGCGCACTTCACGCTGGGTCAGGCCGGTGATGTCCACACGGGCCACGCCGGCCACGCGTTGCAGGCGCTTGCCCACCAGCTGTTCGCCCAGGATGGACAGCTCGCGCGCGCTGCGCGTTTTGCTGAGCAAGGCCAGGTTGACGACCGGTTGGTTGTTGTCGTTGTTCCAGCGTTCGATGGTCGGCTGCTTGGCGTCTTTCGGGAAGCCGCTTTGCACCGCCGCGATGCGGTCGCGCACGTCTTGCATCGCCCGGCCCATGTCGGCTTCCAGGCCGAACTCGACGCTCATGTCGCCCTTGCCTTCGCTGCTGCGCGAGGTGATGCGCTTGACGCCGGCGATGCTGTTCACCGCCTCTTCCATCGGCTTGATCAGTTCGCGTTCAACGGCCTCGGGGCTGGCGCCGGGGTAGCGCACTTCCAGCGCAGCGCCGGGCGGCGTGATGTCGGGCATTTGCTCGACGCCCAGCTTGGCGTAGCTGAACAGGCCCAGCACGCACAGGGCCACCATCACCATCACGGCGAAGACAGGGTTGTTGATGGAAACGCGGGTCATCCACATCTTGGGTTCCCCTTACTTCACCAGCGGCATGGAAGCCGCGGCCGAGGCCACCGGCGCGGCCTTGGCCACCACGATGCTGGCCTTGGCGCCTTCACGCAGGTTGT
This sequence comes from Betaproteobacteria bacterium, assembly GCA_043750435.1. Lineage (GTDB taxonomy): Bacteria > Pseudomonadota > Gammaproteobacteria > Burkholderiales > Burkholderiaceae_C > Rubrivivax. The sequence goes on from JAYVBO010000332.1 coordinate 4,352, forward strand.
CGAAGCGCGCGGCCAGCACCTGGCTGGCGGGCGTCACGCCCTGCAGCACTTCCACGCGGCCTTCGCGGGCGTCGCGCCGGCCCACGGTGATGGCGCGGCGCGCCAGCACACCGCCCTCTATCACCCACACATGGTCTTGCCCCGAGGTGTTGCCCACGGCGCTGACCGGCAGCGTCAGGCGGTCAGCGTCGTCGACCAGCGTGGCGCGGGCCAATGCGTATTGCCCGGCCCGCAGCGCTTCCTTCGGATTGGTCAATGCAATCGTCACACCAATGCTGCGCGTGCCCGGCTCGGCCGCCGGCGCGATGCGTGCGACGCGGCCCTGCACCGCCTGCGTCACGCCTTCCACCTGCACCTGCACCATCAGGCCCGGCGCGATGCGGCTGACCTCGTGGGTGCCGATGTTGCCGGCCAACTCCAGCGTGGCCAGATCGACGATGGTCAGCACCTGCTGTTCGGGGCTGACCTTCTCGCCGGGCAGCGCGTGGCGCTTGGCCACGATGCCCGAGATGGGCGCCAGCAAGGTGCCGTCGCGCAGGCTGATCTTGGTGGTGTCCAGCGAGGCCTGGGCGGCGTTGAGATTGGCCTTGGCCGTGTCCATCGCGGCGCGCGAGTTGTCCAGCGCAATGCCCGAGATGAATTGCTGCGCAGCCAGGCGTTCATTGCTGGCGTGGCTGCGTTCGGCCTGCACCAGGCTGGCCCGCATCGATTCGAGGTTGGCGTTGCGTTCGGCCACCCGGCTGGCCAGGTCAGCCAGTTCGATGCGGCCCAGCACCTGGCCGGCCTGCACGCGGCTGCCTTCTGCCACCGTCAGCGCCAGCAGCGTGCCACCGGCCTTGGCGCGCACGATGGCGGTCTGCGGCGCCACCAGCGGGCCCGAGAACTCGACCACGCCGGGCAGGCGCGCCAGCGTCGGCTGCACCACTTCACGGCTGACGAATTCCAGCGGCACCTCGGGTTTCTTGTCGCCCTTTTCAGACTTGCCCGATGCCGCCTGGCTGGCCCCTTTGTCGGCCGCGCCGGCCGGCTTGAACGCGCCCAGGCCGACTGCCAAACCAGCGCCCGCCAAGACCGCCACCGCCACACCGCCGCCCAGCCACCATTGCTTCTTCATGCCTGATTCCCCACCTTGCACGCAGCACGGGCGCTGCAACAAGATGAAGTTTCATTGCCGGCACGCAAAGCAGCCGGCTTGGTGCGACGAAGCGCAGCGCGCTGGCGACGAACTGCAGCGCCGGGGGATGGGCGCTCAGGCCGTCTCGACCGGTGACGCTTCCACCTTGAGCGCCCGGCGGGCCAAGGCCCAGCGCTCCAGGTCGGCCACTTCAAGCGGCCGGCTGAACAAGTAGCCCTGGCCGCGGTCGCAGGCCAGCGCAAGCATCAGGTCGGCCTGGCCCTGGGTTTCGATGCCCTCGGCCACCGTCGTCATGCCCAGGGTGCGGGCCACGCGGATCGTGGCCTCGATCAGCACGCGGTGGTATTCCACCGTCTCGGCGTGCTGCACGAAGCTGCGGTCCACCTTCACGGTGTCCACCGGCAACTGGTGCAGACAGGCCAGGCTGGAATAGCCGGTGCCGAAGTCGTCCAGTGCCAGGCGCACACCCAGGCTCTTCAGGCGGCGCAGATTGGCCTGCACGTGTTCGCCTTGGGCGGCCAGGCTTTCGGTCACTTCCAGTTGCAGCCGCTCGGGCGGCATGCGGCAGCTTTCCAGCACCTCGCGCACCTCGTCGACCACGCCTTCGCGTTCCAACTGAGCACGCGACAGGTTCACTGCCAGCTGGCGCGGCGCGGCCGTTCCCAGGCTGGTCTGCCACTGCATGAACTGCTGGCAGGCCTTGCGCAGCACCAGGCCGCCGACCGCGTCGATGAGGCCGCATTCTTCGGCGATGCCGATGAATTCCACCGGGTTGACCAGCCCGCGCTGCGGGTGCCGCCAGCGCACCAGCGCCTCGACACCCACCATGGCGCTGTCGGCCAGGTCCACCACCGGTTGGTAGACGACGAAGAGTTCGTCTTCCTTCAAGGCGCGGCGCAGATCGGTTTCAACTTCCAGCGCCCGCACCACGCGCTCGTGCATGTCGTTGTTGAACATCACCCAACGGCCCCGACCGGCGCGCTTGGCCTCGTACATCGCGGTGTCGGCGTTGCGCAGCACTTCTTCGGCCGACGGACCGGTTTCGGTCAGCGTCCCGTCCGTGCACAGCACGATGCCGATGCTGGCCGAGCTTTGCACCGGCAGGCAGCCGTCCAGCAGATAGGGCTCGGACAGTTCTTCCAGCAGGCGCTGCGCCACTGCGTGCAGGGTGGCCTCGTCTTGCACGCCGTCCAGCACCACCACGAATTCGTCACCACCCAGGCGCGCGGCCACCGATTCAGGCTCGTCCACCCGCGCTACGGCGTCGCCCGGGCGCACGGCCAGGCTCAGGCGGCGGGCAATCTGCCGCAGCAGTTCGTCGCCGGCGCCATGGCCCAGGGTGTCGTTGACTTGCTTGAAGCGGTCGAAGTCCATGAACAGCACCGCAAAACCATAGCCCGGGTTGCGCCGCAGGTGGTCCAGCGCGTGCTGCAAGCGTTCCATGACCACGGCGCGGTTGGGCAGCGCGGTCAGTGCGTCGGTGCGGGCGCTGGTGGTCAGGCGGTCCTGCAGCATGCGGCTTTCGGTGGCGTCGCTGAAGCAGGTGATGACGCCGCTGACTTCGCCCTGCATGTCGAACTGTGGCTCGGTGTTGATCAGCAGCCAGCGCAGTTCGTCGTCGGGCGTGCGTATGCCCATGGTTTCGTTGCGCAAGGCCTGACCGCTGGCCAGGGTGCGCATGGCCGGGTGCTGGTCGCCTGGGTAGGCGCTGCCGTCAACGCGCACGGCTTGCCAGCGCGGATCCAGCGAGCTGCGGCCCTGCATTTGCGCCAGGCTCAGGCCCAGCAGGCGTTCGGCTGAGCGGTTGGCTTCGACGATGGCGCCATCGGCCGCCTGCACCACCACGCCGGCCGGCAGCACGGCCCACAGGGCCTGCAGCTTGGCCTGCTGGTGGGCGCGGGCGGTGGTGTCGGTGCAGACGCGCACAAAGCCGGCCGGCGAGCCGTCGTCAGCGTGCAGCGGGCACAGGTCCACGGACAGCCACAAGTCGCTGCCGCTGCGGCTGCAGTGCAGCCATTCCTGGCGCAGGGCCTTGCGCACGCGCACGGCGCGCCGCACGGCCGCCAGCACGGCGTCGTCGGCATGCGGATGGGCCAGCAGTTCGTCGGGCTTGCGGCCCAGCGCTTCGGCCAAGGTCCAACCCGTCAACAACGTGAAGGCGGCGTTGGCCCACTGCACGCGGTCGTCGGGGTCGGTGATCAGCACCAGGGCGGTGGTGTGCTCGGCCACCAGCGCCAGACGGCGCAGTTCGGTGGACTGGCTGCGCAAGCGCAGACCATGGCGGCGCACGGCGCGCGCCGTGGGTTCCACCACCACCACGGCCAGCAGCGCCAGCAAGACCAGCAGCCCGATCAGGCCCCAGCGGGCGCCACTGTGCAGCGCATCTGCGCGGGCCGCCACATCAGCGTGCGAGGAGGTGGACAGCCGCTGCGCGGCCTCGGCCGTCGGCTCGACCTGGGCCTGCAGGGCCAGCGCGAGGCGCAGCAGGTCGGCCTCGGGATGGTCAGCGGCGGTGCGCAGCAAAATTTCGGCGCGGTACCACAGCCGCTCGCGGGCACGCTCCCAGGCGTCCAGTTCCTGCGCGGCCGAATTGGCCGCGGGTTGCCGGCCGC
>JAYVBO010000333.1:0-3478 GCA_043750435.1 Betaproteobacteria bacterium
GTCAGGCGCGCATTGCTCATCGCCGTCTTGCCGGTACGCCGGTCTATCGCGTAATGGCGCGACTTGATGCCATTCAGGCGCAATACCAGGCGCAATGACCGCGAGGGTTTGCCGCCAATTTGCCCAAGGACCGATTCGATCTCGTCGTTTCCGACCGGCGCGAAGGGCAGAAAAGAACCCGTGCGGGTCAAAAAGACTTCAGTCTTCATAGAGGGGCAAACGGTCCTTGTCCGAGCCCGAGGGCATCTCGAACCTGGTTTTTATTCTACCCAAGCCGTTTGCCAGCCAGGGCCGCAAAACGGCCTGCAGCAGCAGGCTCAGCGGCACCACGCTGATGATGGCGACGACCAGAAAAATGACGTACAGCGCCAGCAGCGGCAGGCGCCGCACGCTGCCGGGCCCACCGGCCCAACGCAGCAGGTGCGCCCAGATGAAGAAGCTGCGTGTGCCGGCCCTTTCACTGGCGTAAAGGCGGGGGTTGACGGTGACGGCATTCAGGCCGCTCAGCAGGGGCGCTGGGGCGCGCTCGGCGTCCTGCGCCAGCGCGTCACGCAAAGCCAGGCCGAAGCGCCGGCTGGCGGCAATTTGCTGCGCATTCAAGCCCGCTGCCGGCAGACCCCAGAAGCCGCCTTTTTTTCCCGTCCACAGCCAGCGCGGGGTGGTGATGAAGGTGGCCAGCGTGGGGCCCGGGTCGGTCAGGACCACGTTGTCGATCAGGCGGGCGCCGCATGCTTGCAGCAGCGTCTGCATCTTCTCTTGCGCCAGCATCCACATATTGCGGCACGCAATGACCGTGACCACCGGCTTGCCACGCAGCACGCGCTGCGCAATGGGGTTGCGAAGAAAAGCGGTGATGGGCAGCGACGGCGCCAGATACCAGACTTGGTAAGGCAGGATGACCAGATCGAAGTCTTCGTCGCCGGTCAGCGACAGCGGCGCCAACGGCGGCCCTTGCAGCAAGGCCGATTCCGGGAAGGCGTCCAGAAAGCGGAAGAAGGGCCAGGGGTAGGGGTAGGCCGGCTGGGGCTGCAGCGTTTCAATGTGCACCTGCACGCCGGGGGTTTCCAGCAGCGGCGCGATGATGCGCGCCGCCACCGCTGCCAATTGGCCGGTTTGTGAATATTGAACCAGCAGCACGCGCTTGAAGCGCGGCGCCGTCAATGCGCCTGTTCCCAATTCGGCCCGACACCCACTTCGGCCAGCAGGGGCACTTTCAATTGCGCCACGCCGGCCATCAAACGCGGTATGGCTTCTTGCGCCCAGGCCAGTTCAGCGTCGGGCACTTCCAGCACCAATTCGTCGTGCACCTGCATCACCATGCGGGTGGCGCGGCCCTCGGTGTCCAGCGCCTGCTGCACGGCAATCATGGCCAGCTTGATCAGGTCGGCCGCCGTGCCCTGCATGGGCGCGTTGATGGCCTGGCGTTCGGCGCCGGCCTTGCGCGGGCCGTTGCCGCTGTTGATTTCGGGCAACCACAAACGCCGGCCGAATACCGTTTCGACATAGCCCTTGGTCTTGGCAATGACGCGCGTTTCGTCCATATAGCGCTTCACGCCCGAGAAGCGCGCGAAGTATTTGTCGATGTAGTCTTTTGCGGCTTTTTGCTCGATGCCTAGATTGCTGGCCAGCCCGTAAGCGCCCATGCCGTAGATCAGGCCGAAGTTGATGACCTTGGCGTAACGCCGCTGTTCGCTGGAAACATCACCCACGGCCACGCCGAAGACCTCGGAAGCCGTCGCCTTGTGCACATCGATGCCCTCGGCAAACGCCCGCAACAGCGCCGCGTCTTCGCTGATGTGGGCCATGATGCGCAACTCGATCTGGCTGTAGTCGGCGCTCATCAGCACATGGCCGGGCGGCGCGATGAAGGCCTCGCGCACGCGACGGCCTTCTGCGGTGCGGATGGGGATGTTCTGCAGATTGGGGTCGTTGCTGGACAGCCGGCCCGTTACCGCCACGGCCTGCGCGTAATTGGTGTGCACGCGGCCCGTGGCCGGATTGACCATCAGCGGCAGTTTGTCGGTGTAAGTGCCCTTCAATTTGGCCAGGCTGCGGTGTTCCAGGATGCGCGCCGGCAGCGGGTAGTCGGCCGCCAATTCGGCCAGCACTTCTTCATCGGTGGACGGCGCGCCGGTGGCGGTGCGCTTCTTCACCGGCAGGCCCAGTTTGGTGAAGAGTATTTCGCCGATCTGCTTCGGGCTGCCCATGTTGAAAGGCTGCTCTGCGATGACATAGGCCTCTTGTTCCAGCGCCAGCATGCGTTCGGCCAATTGGTGGCTTTGCTTGGACAGCAGGGCGGAATCGATCAGCACGCCGTGGCGTTCGATGCGTTGCAACACGATACTGGTGGGCATTTCGATGGCTTGGTAGACGAAACGCAGGCCACGCTGTTCATCGCCATCGGCCTGCACTTCGGGCCACAGCTGCTCGTGCACGTCCAGCGTCATTTCGCTGTCTTCGCCTGAATAGGTGGTGGCGCGTTCCACGTCCACCTGGGCGAATGAAATCTGGTTCACGCCTTTGCCGCACAGTTCTTCGTAACTCAGGCCTTTGCGGCCCAGGTGGCGTTCGGCCAGGCTTTCCAGGCTGTGTGATTTGTGGGCTTCCAGCACATAGCTTTCCAGCATGGTGTCGTGGCGGTAGCCGCGCACCTGGATGCCGGCGTTTTCCAGCACATGCAAGTCGTACTTGATGTTCTGCCCGACCTTGGCGCGGCTGGCGTCTTCCAGCCAGGGGCGCAGCCTGGCCAGCACTTCGGCCATCGGCAACTGGTCGGGCGCGTCGGCATAACTGTGGGCGAGCGGGATGTAGGCCGCGCGCCCCGCTTCCACCGCAAAGCTGATGCCGACGATGCGCGCCTTCATCGCGTCCAGGCTGTCGGTCTCGGTGTCCAGCGCCACCAACTCTGCCGCCTGGATGACGCCCAGCCAGTGCTCGAAACGGTCCCAACTGACGATGCTTTCGTAGTCGCGCGCCAGTTCGCGGTCGGGTGCCGTGGCCACCGGTTCGACGGTCTCGCCAGCCGCAATGGCCGTGGTCTCCAGTTCCTTGCGCCAGGTCTTGAAACCGTAGCGGCCGTAGAAGTCGAGCAGGCCGGCGCGGTCGACCTCGCGCAGCGCCAGCGTTTCCAGTGCGGGCCAACCTTCGATGTGGTCCTTCAGTTCGCAGTCGGTGACGACGGTGACCAATTTGCGGCCCATCGGCAGCCAGTCCAGCGCCTTGCGCAGGTTGTCGCCCACGGCGCCCTTGATGCTGTCGGCGGCGGCCACCACGCCGTCCAGCGAACCGTGTTCCGCCAGCCATTTCACAGCCGTCTTGGGGCCGACTTTTTCCACGCCGGGCACGTTGTCCACCACGTCACCCACCAGCGTCAGGTAGTCGACGATGCGCTCGGGCGGCACGCCGAACTTGGCCTGCACGCCGGCCACGTCCAGCAGTTCGGGCGGCTTGGCCATGGTGTTGATCAGCGTCACCGCCG
>JAYVBO010000334.1:0-3457 GCA_043750435.1 Betaproteobacteria bacterium
GCGGCCCAGCCCGTGGGGTACAGCACGGTGTGCTCGAGCTGCAAGAAACGCGAGATGGTCTCTTCCAGCCGCAGCGAATACTTGGTGTTGCCGGCCAGCGCCGAAGAGCCGGCACTGTGCACGCCGTACTCGTCGATCACGGCCTTGGCCACCGTCTTGATCTCAGGGTCTGACGACAGGCCCAGGTAGTCCTGGGTGGCGAAGTTCAGGCCGGTGAAGGCCTGCCCGCTGTCGTCAGCGGCTGTGCAGGTCGACAGCGGTGCCTTCTGCGTCGACTTCGAATAGGGCCACAGCTTGGCCTTGCGGCGCAACTCCTGCCATGCGTAGAACGAGCCGACACGCGCCATCAGGTCCTTGCCCTGGATCTCGCGAAAGTCGCGCACGCTGCCCGTCAGGGCCTGAGCAAATTCATTCGTTGACATAGCATTCCACTCCTTCGATGTGCTCGGCAAGAGCTATGTTTTCAACTGGGCTCGGTTGGGCTGGGGCTGGGGCTGCCCCTGCACCCGCCAGGCAGCGCTCTATCTTCCCCAGCAGCCGGGTCAGGTCGACCGGCTTGGTGTCGAAGTCGGCGCACCCCACCTTCACGCTCTTCTCACGGTCGCTGGCCAGCGCGTGAGCCGTCAATGCAATGACAGGTATGCGGGCTGTCCTGGGGTCGGCCTTGATCAGTTGCGTGGCCTGCCATCCGTCCATCGCGCCCAGGGCGACATCCATCAGGATGAGGTCGGGCATTTCCGCAACCGACATGGCGACGCCGATCGCGCCGTCTTCCGCGCTGCAGACCGTGAAGCCACGGCGTTGCAGGCGTCGGGTCAACATGTCGCGATTGGCGAAGCAGTCTTCCACGATCAATATCTTCTTGGCCTGCGCGGCCTGTGGGCTGTTGTTGGGACTGGCGCTCAATCTGTTGCTCCCGAGAGTTCTGCACGGGCCTGCGGCCACGGTTTCATCTTTCTTCTTCGGCAGTCGGCTCGTTTTCTTGACCGCGCCGAATGTCAACCGGATCACGGATCGGCAAGCAAGCCGACACCGCGCTCGTATAGGCGTTGTGCATTTCACTGTTCCTGCAGGTGCGCTCACGTCGGTCAAGACGGTTGTCGGCATAGCAGCTCAACTCTTGAATGACGGCCTGCCTGACGGCGACCTTTTTCGACGCCGACAGGCCCCACGCTGCTTGACGCTGCTGGCGGCGAGGCGGTTCAAGATGAACCGGGATCCACCTTCATTTCCGGCCGACGCGCGGCGCAGCGGGAGATAGCCTTGTGCACTGCCGATATCTCCATTCGAGAACGAGATTCACATGAACATTTGGTTTTCCGCCAAGCTGACTTTCGCCCTTCCGCGACTCCGTCTTCTGTCCGCAGGACTGGCCGCCGTGCTGGTCGCGGCCTGTGGCGGCACCGACGCCCCGCGCTATCAATCGGTGGCGACGACCGGCGAGCTGATCGACTACCAGGTCGACACGCTCAATCTCACCTACAGCTACACGATCACCGAGAGCCAGTTCGGGCTGACCGGCACCACGCGCGAAGGTAGGCTGACGGAAAACGCCGACGGCTCGTACACGCCGTCTGGCGCGCCCGACGGGCGCGTGGTCGTCCTGTCCAACGGGCTGCTGTTCGGTGCCGTGCGCGAGCGCTTCGGCGCCGACCTGGTCACGGCGGCGGTCGTCGGCCTCAAAGACCCGGTGACAACGACCGCGGCGCTCGCCGCCGACTACAACTACGTTCACAGCGGCTGCTTGTTGACGGTGTGCTCGGTGTCGCACGGCACATTGCGCATCGCAGCAGCCGGCACCTGGACCGCGTGCCGCGACGGCAACCTCGCTGCCGGCGCGTGCACCGGCACAGCCACCAATGGCACGCTGGAGTCGCGCGGCCGCGGCCAGTGGCGCTTGAAGAGCCAGGACGGCGCCGACATCGGCACCGCCATGGGCTACAACGCTGCCGGGCAGAACGTGCTCGTCGTCGACCTGAAGGATCAGCGTATCGGCGGCTTCGGCGGCGGCATGCTCATCGGCGGCCAGCAGCTGGCTATCCCGGCGACCCGGGCCGACAGCAGCTGGATCGCCGCCACCGGCTCCGGGCATTGGCTGGAGTTCGCGGCGATCGGCGACAACATCGTCATCTCGAAGATCGACTCGCAGCCGACCAACTTCAGCGTGGCCTTGAGCCCCAACTATCCGTGGAGCGGCATGGTGACGACCGCCTGGGGCGAAGTCGGCTTCATGGCCGACGCCGGCATCTACATGCTGATGACCCCGGCCGGTGACGTCGAGCTCGGCGTGAAGCTGCGCTGACCAACAGCCCCGTTTGCACCGCTGAGGATTGAGCGTTGCGCCGCGTATGGGGTGCGCAACACCAAGGACACAGGACTGCCGTCATGACCTTCCCCACCCGCCGTGCGCTGCGTCACGCTTGGCCCGCCCTGGCCCTGTTCACACTGACGCTGCAAGCCTGCGTGGTGGTGCCGCAGACCCGCGAGGTCTACGACCCCGAGTGCCGGATGATGAAGAAGGAAGTGACGCTGGAGACCGCCGTCGTGGGCCGCATGCAGGCCTGCCGGGGCGACGGTTGCGTGGCCATCCTGGTGGCCACCGGGGCCATTACAGCGGCCACGGCGGTGGTCTCGGGCAGCATGGCCCTGATCGGCAACGTGGCCTACTGGTTCGAACGCCAGGGCCGTTGTTCGCGGGCCGAACCGGCGCCTGTGCCCACGCCCGGCCCGGCAGCGCCGAGCGGCGCGGCTTCGGCTGCCGCCGCCACCGGCTGACGCGCCACGCGCGGGCGCCCCACCAGCAGCACGATCAGCGCCCCGGCGCCACCCAGCGGTCCGCTGGCCTGCGCGAAGGCAATCACCGCTTCGCTCTGCCCCAGCCAGCGCTGCACCTTGGCCTTCAACACCGGCTGCCGACCGGGTGAACCGTGACCTTTGCCGTGGACCACGCGCAGGCAGCGTTGGCCGCGCAGCGCGGCACCGCGCACGAAGGCGGCCAGGCTGTCGTGCGCTTCTTCGCGGCGCAGGCCGTGCAGGTCGATCTCGGCCTGGATCGACCAGTGCCCGCGGCGCAACCGCGTCACCACGTCCTGCCCAACGCCGTCACGCCGAAAGCTCAAACCGTCGTCGGTCAGCAGCAGGGTTTCGATGTCGACTTCGTCTGACATCGCTTCCCTGAAGGCCGCCTGCTCGTCGAGTTCACGCTGGCGCGGTTCGGGCGCTGGCTTGGCCACCGAGGGCAGGGCGCGGCCGTCATGCGGCAGCGGCGTCACCGCGCCCACGGTCAAGGCGAACAAGCAGCGCTGGCGCTCGGCAGCGGCCAGGGCGGCGCGTTCTTGCGCGGCGTGTTCGGCGGCCTCGCGGGCGCGGCGACGCAGGGCGTCGCGCACATGCACCAACTCGGCCAAAGAACGAACCTTCATGCGCGCACCTTCATCGCGCCGCCTTCACATCAGGC
>JAYVBO010000335.1:0-3448 GCA_043750435.1 Betaproteobacteria bacterium
CTGGTGGACGCCGGTGCCGGCACGCTGACCATGCGCATCAACGGCGCGGCCTACAGCACCACCACGCAGACCTTCGCGGCCGGCGCTGACTACACCGTGCTGGCCTACGGCTCGGCCGCCGCCGGCAAGCTGCTGCTGCTGACCGACGACAACCGCCTGCCCAGCACCACCACCCGCGTCAAGGTGCGCTTGGTCAACGGCATCAACGGCTCGGACCCGCTGACGCTGTCGGTGGACTATCTGGCGCTGGCCTCGAGCGTGACGGCCGGTTCGGCTTCGGCCTACGCCACCGCCAACTCGAACTCCTCGGTGCAACTGCAGGTCACGTCGGCCGCCGCCGCTGACCCGCTGTACCAGACCACGACCACCACGCCGTTCAACCTGGTCGGCCAGGGCGTCTACACGGTGTTCATGCTGTCGGGCAACACCACGCCCACCGGCATTCCGCGCCGCGAGCGTTAAACCGGCGGGGTCAAACCGACCCCAGCCACAATGCCCCGCCCAGCGGGGCATTTTTCATTCCCGAGTCCCACCATGAACATGCAGCAGCAGCCCGATGAATACGCCTTGAGCTTCGACGTCACCGAAGCCGATTTCGAAGCCGCCGTGCTGGAACCCTCGATGCAGGTGCCGGTGCTGCTGGATTGCTGGGCGCCCTGGTGCGGCCCTTGTCGCAGCCTGGGCCCGGTGCTGGAAAAGCTGGTGCAGGCCTATGGTGGGCGCTTCCTGCTGGCCAAGCTGAACACCGATGAAGCGCCGCAAATCTCGGCGGCGCTGCAGATCCGCAGCATCCCGCTGGTGGTGCTGTTCATTGGCGGGCGGCCGGTGGACCAGTTCACCGGCGCGCTGCCCGAAGGCCAGATCCGCGCCTTCCTGGACAAGCACCTGCCGGCTGCCGCGCCCGAAGCAGCCGACGGCGCCCTGACCGTGGACACGCTGCGCGAGCAAGCCGCCGCAGCGCCCGACGACGACACCGCCCTGACCTTGCTGAGCCAGGCGCTGGCCCTGGAGCCCGAACACCCCGAGGCCAATCTGGACATGGCCGAGCGGCTGATCAAGGTGGGCGCTTTCGACCAGGCGCGCGGCCTGCTGGACACCTTGCCGGCCGATGCCGGCCCGCGCCACGCCCAGTTGCTGGGGCGCATCGAGCTGGCCGCCCACAAGCCGCCCGGCGACGCAGCGGCGTTGGCCGCGCGCATCCAAGCCAGCCCACGCGACTTCGAAGCCCGCTTCCAGTTGGCCGCGCTGCAGGCCTGGGCCGGCGACTTCGCTGGCGCTTTCGAGCAACTGCTGGACGTGGTGATGCGCGACAAGGCCGAAGGCAAGCCCGACCGCGAAAAGGCGCGCTTGCAGCTGATTGCGTGGTTCGAGGTCTGCCCCGACCCCGCCGCCGTCAGCAAAGGCCGGCGCTACCTGGGCATGTACCTGAACTAGGCCAGTCCCGCCAGCAACTCCGCGTTGCCGCCGGCTGCGGCGGTGTTGATGGTCACGGTTTGCTCGCCGCAAAAGCGGACCAGGTAATGCGGCCCGCCGGCCTTGGGGCCGGTGCCGCTGAGGCCTTCGCCGCCGAAAGGCTGCACGCCCACCACCGCGCCGATCATGTTGCGGTTGACGTAGACATTGCCCACCCGCGCCGCGTCGGCGATGCGCTGGGCGCGGCTGTCGATGCGCGTCTGCACGCCCAGCGTCAGGCCGTAGCCCAGGGCGTTGATCTGGCGCACCACGTCCATCACATCTCCGCCCCAACGGACCACGTGCAGCACCGGGCCGAAGATCTCGGCCTGCAGATCGGCGATGCGACCGATCTCGAAGGCCACCGGCGCAATCAGGCGGGGGAAAGACGACGTGACCGGCGTCTCGCCCAACAGCTGCGCCGAGCCGCGCAGGCGCCGCACGTGGGCGCTGATGCCGGCATAGGCCTCGTCGTCGATGACCGGGCCGACGTCGGTGGCGATGGCCGCCGGGTCGCCCACGTTCAGTTCGGCCAGGGCGCCGCGCAGCATGCGGATGACGCCGTCGGCAATGGCCTCGTGCACGCACAGCAGGCGCAGCGCGCTGCAGCGCTGGCCGGCGCTGCGGAAGGCGCTTTGCACGACGGCGTCGATGACCTGTTCGGGCAGCGCCGTGCTGTCCACCACCATGGCGTTGAGACCGCCGGTTTCGGCGATCAGCGGCGCGATGGGACCGTCTTTGGCGGCCAGCGTGCGGTTGATCAGCCGCGCCACCGGCGTGCTGCCGGTGAAGCACACGCCGGCGGTGCGCGGGTGCGCCACCAGCGCACCGCCCACCGTTTCGCCCAGGCCGTGCAGGCAGGCCACGGCGTCCACCGGCACGCCCACTTCATGCAGCAGCGCAACGAAGCGGCGGGCCACCACGGGCGTCTGCTCGGCCGGTTTGGCAGCCACCGTGTTGCCGGCCACCAGCGCGGCCACCACCTGACCGGCAAAGATGGCCAGCGGGAAATTCCACGGGCTGATGCAGACGAAGACGCCGCGGCCGTGCAGGCGCAGCACATTGCTTTCGCCGGTGGGGCCGGGCAGCACTTGCTCGCTCAAGCGTTCTTCGGCCTGGTCGGCGTAGTAGCGGCAGAAGTCCACCGCCTCGCGCACCTCGGCCACACAGTCGCCCAGGGTCTTGTGTGCTTCCTTCACCAGCAGGCCGCAGAACTCGGGCAAGCGGGCGTCCAGCGCGTCGGCGGCGCGGCGCAGCAGGGCGGCGCGTTCGGCCAGCGGGCGGGCGTTCCAGGGATCGAAGCCAGCGTGCAGACGGTCCATCGCAGCCGCCACTTCGGTGGTGCTGGCCATGGCCACGGCTTCGATAGGGGTGGCGGCGACGGCGGCTTCCAAGGGCAGGCGCATCGCCCGACAGGCCAGGTCGGCACCCGTGGAGTTGGCGCGGGCTTCGCCGTAGAGCGCAGCTGGCTCCGGCAATGCAGCCATGGTGCTGGCTGCCAGCGGTGAAGCCAGCAGCACCTCGGCACTCACCATCTCATCGGCCAGCTGGTGCACGAAGGATGAATTGGCGCCGTTTTCCAGCAAGCGCCGCACCAGATAAGCCAGCAGGTCGCGGTGTTCGCCGACGGGCGCGTAGACCCGGCAGGGCACCCGGCCGTCCTTCAGCACTTCGCGGTAGACGCCTTCGCCCATGCCGTGCAGGCGCTGCATTTCGAAGGCCGCACCCGTCGGCGACCCGTCAGACGAGACCGTTCCGGCCTTGCGGGCCATCTGCAGGATGGCCGCGATGGTGCCGGCGTTGTGCGTGGCGAACTGCGGGTAGACGACGGCGTGGTGGCTGATCAGCCGTTCGGCGCAGGCCAGGTAGGCGATGTCGGTGTGGTGCTTGTGGGTGAACACCGGGTAGCCCGGCAGGCCGCCTTCCTGGGCGCGCTTGATCTCGCCGTCCCAGTAAGCACCCTTCACCAGCCGCACCATGAAGCGCAGGCCGTGCG
>JAYVBO010000336.1:0-3428 GCA_043750435.1 Betaproteobacteria bacterium
CAGTGCCGCGGACCAGCGGGCAGCGTCAGTGGGCTGCGACGGCCGATCCGAAGCGCTTTTCGATGTAGCGCTCGACGAGTTGGTGGAACTCGGTGGCGATGTTTTCGCCGCGCAGTGTCAGCGCCTTGACGCCGTCGATGAACACCGGCGCGGCTGGCGCTTCGCCGGTGCCGGGCAGGCTGATGCCGATGTCGGCGTGCTTGCTTTCGCCGGGGCCGTTGACGATGCAGCCCATCACGGCCACCTTCAGGGTCTCGACGCCCGGGTATTTGGTCTTCCACACCGGCATCTGCGCGCGCAGAAAGTCGTCAATCTGCTTGGTCAATTCCTGGAAAGTGGTGCTGGTCGTGCGGCCACAACCGGGACAGGCAGTAACACTCGGGTTGAAGCTGCGCAGCCCCAGGCTTTGCAGAATTTCCAGGGCCACCACCACCTCTTGCGTGCGCGCTTCGCCGGGCTGCGGCGTCAGGCTCACGCGGATGGTGTCGCCGATGCCTTCTTGCAGCAGCACGCCCATGGCCGTCGCGCTGGCCACCGCGCCCTTGGTGCCCATGCCGGCTTCGGTCAGGCCCAGGTGCAAGGCGTAGTCGCAACGGCGCGCCAAGGCGCGATAGACGCTGATCAAATCCTGCACGCCGCTGACCTTGCAGCTGATGATGATGTTGTCGGGGTTCAGGCCCAGTTCGCGCGCCACGCCGGCCGAAGTCAAGGCCGACTGCACCAACGCCTGGTACATCACTTGTTTGGCATCCACCGGCTGCGCGCGGCGGGCGTTCTGGTCCATCAGTTCGGCCAGCAGTTCCTGGTCCAGGCTGCCCCAGTTGACGCCGATGCGCACCACCTTGTCGTACTTGGCGGCGGCTTCCACCATCATGGCGAATTGGCGGTCGCGCTTGTCGCCCTTGCCCACGTTGCCGGGGTTGATGCGGTACTTGGACAGTGCCTGCGCCATGGCCGGGTAGTCGGTCAGCAGGCGGTGGCCGTTGTAATGGAAGTCACCCACCAGCGGCACGTTCACGCCCATGCGGTCGAGCTGTTCGCGGATGTAGGGCACGGCCTCGGCGGCATCGGGCGTGTTGACGGTGATGCGCACCATTTCACTGCCGGCCAGCGCCAGTTCCTTGCACTGGATGGCGGTGCCGACGGCGTCCACCGTGTCGGTGTTGGTCATGCTTTGCACGCGCACCGGCGCACCGCCGCCAACGGTCACGACATGGTCGCCCCAGACCACTCGGGCCTGGCGGGAATGGCGCTGCGCGGGCGCTGCGGCTTCGATGATGTCGAGCGTGTCGATCGTGGCGATAGCTTCGGGTGCGTTCATCGCAGGAACCTCGGTGGTGTGGCGCGCCGACCGAGCCGGCGCGGTGGCGTCACTTCAACTCGACGCGGGCCACATTGTCGCGTGTGCTGGGCAGCAGATCGAAGGGCTGCCCGCGAAAGACCAGGCGCGTGGCGGCGGCATTGCCGACGGTCAGGCGGATGGGCGCGCGGCCGTCCAGATCCAGTTGTTCACCGGCCTGCACCATGCGCGACACGAGCACCCGGCCGCTCGCGTCCAGGGCCTGGACCCACGAAACGCCTGTGGTGCGCACCAGCAGTAGGCTGGCGCCGGTGCTCGCCGGACGATCTGCAGCCACCGCCGTCACGGCCGCCATGGCCGGCACGGCGTCGGAAGGCGGGAACAGGCCCGCTGCTGCGGCAGCGCCGCTGGCTGCCATGTCGGCAACAGCCGCCGAGGCAGCAGACGCGGCCTGCGTCGCTGTGGCTGCTGTCGGCGCGGACGCGGAAGCTGCAGAAGCCGCCGCAGCGGGCGCAGGCGACGAACGGAAAATGCTGCCGGCCCAGTAGCTGTCGGGCACCAAGACCAACGCGACAGCGGCCAGCATCAGCACCGACGCGGCCACCGCCATCGGGCGTATGGCGCCCAAGGCGAGGCCCGGTTCGTCGCGGCCCGGTCGATCGTGGAAAGGCGCGTTCAGGCCGCCACGGACCGGTTCCAGCTTGATGCCGCCAGCCGGCGGCAACAGGGCCAGTACCGGCACCGGGTCTATCTTCAGCGTGCGGCACACCGTCTGCGCCAGTGCACGCACAAAGGTGGCGTCGGGCAGTTCGTCCCAGCGATCGTGTTCCAGCGCGTCCAGTTTGCGCGGCGCGACCTTGATGGCCGCGGCCAGGGCCGCGATGTGCAGGCCCTGCCCCTCGCGGGCGGTGCGCAAGATCTCACCCGGGCTGCGGGCATCGAAAGGCATGTCACTCATCGAAACGTCCCCGCTCGAACTTGGAGGCTTCATCGGACTGCGGGTAGCGGTCCAGCAGCTTGCGACCGTAATCTTGTACCGACTGCTGGTTGCCCAGGCCGCGCTCGATGCGCGCCGCGAGCCACAGGCTCTGCGCCGTGGTCAGTTCGGGCACCGCGTTGATGCGGCCGACGTAGAAGCGGGCGCGATCGAATTCACCGCGCCGCGCCAGCACTTCGCTGAGGTTGTAGGCCGTGACCGGGTTGGACGGGTCGAGTTGGTAAGAGCGCGACAGGCTCTGTTCGGCCTCGACCCAGCGGCCGGCGCGCGCCTGGCACACGCCCTGCGCGAGCAAGGTGCGCACCACTTCGCGGTATTGGGTTTGCTGCAGCGCGGCGCTGAATTGAGCGTCGGCGTCCGGGTAGCGCTTCTGCTGGCACAGGAACCAGCCGAAGTTGTGCATGGCGTCGCCGTCACGCGGGGCCAGTTGCAGGGCGCGCTGGAAGCTTTCTTCGGCCAGGCCGGGCTCGCCCATGCTGGCGTAGATCAGGCCGCGCAGGCTATAGGACTCGGCCAGGTCGGGCTTGGCGGCAATGGCGCGCTTGATCTCGTCCAGGGCGGTGCTGTTCTGTCCGCGCGCCAGATAGAGGCCGGCCAGTTCCAGTCGGACACGGGCCCGGCGTTCCGGGTCAGACTGGTCTGATGCGGTTCGCGGTTCGCGGTCGCCTGTGGCGGTGCTTGACGGTGCACTGACACAGCCCGCCAGCCCGCACAGCAAAGCGGCCAGGGCCAGCCATGACCGAACCCGCAGATTCCCCGCACTGCTCATCGCAGGCCTCCTGCCGCCGGAGCGGCTGTCGCGATCGGAATCACGGTGCGCTGGCGAGCCAGGCGCTCGCGTGCGTTGGTGCGGTCCTGCACTTCGCCGGCCAGTTGGCCGCAGGCCGCGTCGATGTCGTCGCCGCGCGTCTTGCGCACCGTGGTCACGATGCCGGCTTCCTGCAGCACACGAGCGAAGGCCTGCACACGGTCCATCGGTGAGCGCAGCAGGCCCGAGGCCGGGAAGGGGTTGAAGGGGATCAGGTTGAACTTGCAGGACAGGCGGTGGCGGCGCACCAGATGCACCAATTCAGCGGCCTGCTCAGGCGTGTCGTTGACGCCGTCAAGCATGCAGTATTCCAAGGTGATGAA
>JAYVBO010000337.1:0-7958 GCA_043750435.1 Betaproteobacteria bacterium
AATGCAGATGCCAAGCTGAAGGCTGTGGTCGGCGTCGCGTCGATCAGCATGTTCGGCATGACCAAGGAAATCAGCAAGCACCTCAAGTGAGGCGTTGAAGCTGCAATTCGAAGGGGCCCCTTGGGGCCCCTTTTTCATGGGCGCGAGACGGGCTCGCGCTGCAAGCCCCTCAGGGGCTCAGTCCACCTCTGCCGGCGCCACCGCTGGCAACAGCGCCTTCAAGAAGCGCCCTGTGTGGCTTCCTTCATGCGCGGCCACGTCTTCGGGCGTGCCGGCCACCACCACCAGGCCACCGCCGGCGCCGCCTTCGGGGCCCATGTCGATGACCCAGTCTGCCGTCTTGATGACGTCCAGGTTGTGCTCGATGACGACGATGGTGTTGCCCGCGTCGCGCAACTGGTGCAGCACTTTCAGCAGCATGCCCACGTCGTGGAAGTGCAGGCCGGTGGTGGGTTCATCCAGGATGTACAGCGTGCGGCCGGTGTCGCGCTTGCTGAGTTCCAGCGCCAGCTTCACGCGCTGCGCTTCACCGCCGCTCAGCGTGGTGGCGGCCTGGCCCAGACGGATGTAGCCCAGGCCCACGTCCAGCAGCGTTTGCAGCTTGCGCGCCAGGTTGGGCACGGCGTTGAAGTAGCTGTAAGCGTCTTCCACCGTCAGTTCCAGCACCTGCGTGATGTTCTTGCCCTTGTAGAAGATCTCCAGCGTTTCGCGGTTGTAGCGCGCGCCGTGGCAGACGTCGCAGGGCACGTACATGTCGGGCAGGAAGTGCATCTCGACCTTGATCACGCCGTCGCCTTCGCAGGCTTCGCAGCGCCCGCCGCCGCTGGCCGCGCTGACGTTGAAGCTGAAGCGCCCGGCGCCGTAGCCGCGTTCGCGCGCGGCCGGCACTTCGGCGAAGAGTTCGCGGATGGGCGTGAACAGGCCGGTGTAGGTGGCCGGGTTGCTGCGCGGTGTGCGGCCGATGGGGCTCTGGTCGACGTTGATGACCTTGTCGAAATTCTCCAGGCCGTCGATGCGGTCGTGCGGCGCCGGCTCGGCATGCGATTGATACAGCTTGCGCGCGACGGCGGTGTACAGCGTGTCGTTGATCAGCGTGCTCTTGCCGCTGCCGCTGACGCCCGTCACGCAGGTCAGCAGGCCGACCGGAATTTCAACGCTGACGCCCTTGCCATCAAGCCCGCGCAGGTTGTGGCCGCGTGCGTTGACGATGCCCAGGCGGAAAGGCGCAGCGCCGAAGCCGCTGGCCGGGCGGCGACGCTTGGGCACTTCGATGCGCAACACGTTCGCCAGGTATTGGCCGGTCAGTGAATCGGGGTTGTCGGCCACTTCTTGCGGCGTGCCTTGTGCCATCACCTGGCCGCCGTGCACGCCGGCGCCCGGGCCCATGTCGACCACGTGGTCGGCGGCGCGGATCATGTCTTCGTCGTGCTCCACCACCAGCACGCTGTTGCCCAGGTCGCGCAGGTGTTGCAGCGTGCCGATCAGGCGTTCGTTGTCGCGCTGGTGCAGGCCGATGCTGGGCTCGTCCAGCACGTACATCACGCCGCTCAGGCCACTCCCGATCTGGCTGGCCAGGCGGATGCGCTGGGCCTCGCCGCCGCTCAGGGTGTCGGCGCCGCGGTCCAGGCTGAGGTAGTTCAAGCCCACGTCGTTCAGGAAGCGCAGCCGGCTGCGAATTTCGCGGACGATCTTGTCGGCGATCTCGGCCTTGGCGCCGATCAGCTTCATGCTTTCGAAGTAAGTCAGCGCGTGCGCCAAGGTGTCGTGCTCGACCTCGAAGATGGGCTTGCCCTTCACGCCCGAAGCCGTGCTGTCGGCATGCTGCAGAAAGACGTGGCGGGCCTCGCGGCGCAAACGCGTGCCCTGGCAATCGGGGCAGGGCTTGGCGGCCTGGTAGCGCGTCAGCTCGTCGCGCACGGCGGCCGAATCGGTTTCACGCAAGCGGCGTTCGAAGCTGGGAATGATCCCTTCGAAAGGATGCTTGCGCTTCACCGCGCGTGCTTTGCCTTTGCCGGTTTTGCTGGGGCCGTCGGCTTGATAGATGAACTCGATCTCGTCTTCGCCCGAGCCGTAGAGCAGCACCTGTTTCGCGTTGGCCGGCAGGTCTTCCCAGGCCGTGTCGATGTTGAAGCCGCAATGCGCGGCCACCGTTTCCAGCAGCGTGTAGGTGTAGCTGTTGCGGCGGTCCCAGCCCTTGATGGCGCCGGCGCCCAGGCTCAGGCTGGGGAAGGCCACCAGGCGGTCCGGGTCGAAGACGGTGACCTGGCCCAGGCCGTCGCAAGACGGGCAGGCGCCCACCGGGCTGTTGAAACTGAACAGACGCGGCTCCAGTTCGCTCAGCGAATAGCTGCAGGCCGGGCAGCCGAAGCGGCTGCTGAACAAATGCTCTTTGCCGGTATCCATTTCCAGCGCGATGGCGCGCCCGTCGGCGATGCGCAGGCTGGCTTCGAAGCTCTCGGCCAGGCGCTGCTTGCCGTCGGCCTTGGTCTTCAGTCGGTCGACGACGACGTCGATGTCGTGCTTCTGGTTCTTCTGCAGCTTGGGCACGGCGTCGGCTTCCACCACCGCGCCGCTGTGGCTGTCACTGCCCACGCGAAAGCGCACATAGCCGCGCGCTTGCATGTCTTCGAACAGTTCGGCGAATTCGCCCTTGCGGTCGCGCACCACCGGCGCCAGCACCATCAGCCGGGTGTCTTCGGGCAGGGCCATCACGGCGTCCACCATCTGGCTGACGCTTTGCGCCTGCAGTGGCACGTCGTGGTCGGGGCAGTAGGGCGTGCCGGCGCGGGCGTAGAGCAAGCGCAGGTAGTCGTGGATCTCGGTGATGGTGCCGACCGTGCTGCGCGGGTTGTGGCTGGTTGCCTTCTGCTCGATGGAAATGGCCGGGCTCAGGCCTTCGATGACATCGACGTCGGGCTTGTCCATCAACTGCAGAAACTGCCGCGCGTAGGCGCTCAGGCTTTCCACATAACGGCGCTGGCCTTCGGCGTACAGCGTGTCGAAAGCCAGGCTGGATTTGCCTGAACCTGAAAGCCCCGTGATCACCACCAGCGCGTGCTTGGGGATGTCGAGGTCGATGTTCTTCAGGTTGTGCGTGCGCGCGCCGCGTATCTTGAAGCTGCGGGCTTCTTGGTAGGGCGCGCGCGGGCTGGCGGGAACTGCAGGGTCAGGGCGCGACATGGGGGCGTTTCACGAGGGCAACCCGCGATGATAAGGGCCCGGCCTTCGCGGACCCGGCCTGCTGCCGCGGCTGAACCCCTTACGCGGCCCCGCCCACCACCCGCAAGATCTCGGCGCCGTAGGCTTCCAGCTTCTTCGCGCCCACGCCGCTGATGCCGGCCAGTGCGTCCAGCGTGGCCGGTTGTTCGCGCGCCATCTCGGCCAGCGTGGCGTCGTGGAAGACGATGTAGGCCGGCAGGTTGTGCTCGCGTGCCACTTCGGCGCGCCAGGCCTTCAGCGACTCGAACAGGGCGGTGGCCCCGCTGCCCAACGGCAGCGGTGGTGGCTTGCTGGCGCTGCCTGAAGCGCCCGAACCGCTGGCGCCCCGGCTGCGGGTGGGCTTGCCGCGCGCCTTGGTTTCGCTGGGCACGCGCAGCCGCACCGCGACTTCGCCACGCAGCACCTCGCGGGCGCTGTCGGACAGCGCCAGCGTGCTGAATTCGCCTTCGGTCTGCAGATGGCCGGCGGCGATCAACTGGCGCAGCACCAGGCGCCACTGCGCGTCGCTGACATCGGCGCCGATGCCGAAGGTGGACAGGCTGCTGTGGCCGTATTGCGCCACTTTGTCGGTGGCCTTGCCGCGCAGCACGTCGATCAGGTGCACCGCGCCGAAACGCTGCCCGCCGTTCTGGCGGAAGCGGTAGATGCACGACAGCGCCTTGCGCGCCGCTTCTGTGGCGTCCCAGGTCGAAGGCGGGTTGATGCAGTTGTCGCAGTTGCCGCAACGGTAGCCGGCCGCACTGGGCTCGCCGAAGTAGGCCAGCAGCCGCACCCGGCGGCAGTCATGCGCTTCGGCCAGGGCCAGCAGGGCGTCCAACTTGCCGCGTTGCAGGCGCTTGAAATCTTCGCCGGCTTCGCTCTCGTCGATCATGCGCCGCTGGTTCACCACGTCGGCCAGCCCGTAGGTCATCCAGGCGTCGGCAGGCTGGCCGTCGCGCCCGCCTCGGCCGGTTTCCTGGTAGTAGCCCTCGATGTTTTTCGGCAGGTCCAGGTGGGCCACAAAGCGCACGTCGGGTTTGTCGATGCCCATCCCGAAAGCGATGGTTGCCACCATCACCACGGCGTCTTCGCGCAGGAAGCGGTCCTGGTGTTTGCGCCGCACGGCGGCGTCCAGGCCGGCGTGGTACGGCAGCGCGTTCAGGCCTTCGCCCGCCAGCCAGGCGGCGGTTTCGTCGACCTTCTTGCGGCTTTGGCAGTAGACGATGCCGCTGTCGTGACCATGAGGGCCTTCGTGCTCGTCGCGGATGAAGCGCAGCAGTTGCTTCTTCGGTTCGTCTTTCTCGACGATGGTGTAGCGGATGTTGGGTCGGTCGAAGCTGGCGACGAAGACGCGGGCGTCTTCCAGGGCCAGGCGTTCGATGATGTCGGCGCGGGTGTGGTCGTCAGCGGTGGCCGTCAGCGCCAGGCGCGGCACGCCGGGGAACTGCTCGTGCAGCGCCGAAAGGCCCAGGTATTCCTCGCGGAAATCGTGGCCCCACTGGCTGACGCAGTGGGCTTCGTCGATGGCGAACAGGCTGAGCATGCCGCGTTCGTTCAAGGACTGCAGCATGGCCATGAAACGCGGCGTCAGGATGCGTTCGGGCGCCGCGTACAGCATCACCAGCTTGCCGCTCATCAGGTCGCGTTCGACGCGCCTGGCCTCGTCGCCGTCGAGCGACGAATTCAAGAAGGCCGCCGGCACGCCCAGTTCGTCCAGCGCGCCAACCTGGTCGTGCATCAGCGCAATCAGTGGGCTGACCACCACCGCCACGCCCTGCCCGGCGCGGTGGCGCACGATGGCCGGCACCTGGTAGCACAGGCTTTTGCCGCCGCCGGTGGGCATCAGCACCAGGGCGTCGCCACCGGCCACCACGTGGCCCACGATGTCCTGCTGCGCGCCGCGGAAGGCGGGGTAGCCGAAGACCTCGTGCAGCACCTGTTGGGGCGCGTTTTCCGCAGAGGGCGGGGCGGTGGTGGACGGGGGTGTGAGCACGGCGGACATGGGGTGGGCTGATCGTACTTGAGGGCCCTGCGCCGGGCCCGCCCGACCGGGTGCCATCGGAAGCGGGCCTGCTTCCGGGTGTCGGCGGCGACAGGGCCCGGCGCGATAATGGGACATCCCTACACACCGTTTTGCCGGAGCAGCCCATGGCCTCAGTCAACAAAGTCATCATCATCGGCAACCTCGGCAAAGACCCCGAGGTGCGCTACATGCCCAGCGGGTCGGCCATCTGCAACGTCACCATCGCCACCAGCCGGCAATGGAAGGACAAGACCAGCGGCGAGCGCCAGGAAGAAACCGAATGGCACCGCGTCACCTTTTTCGACCGCATGGCCGAAATCGCGGCTGAATACCTCAAGAAGGGCCGCCCGGTCTACGTCGAAGGCCGTCTGAAGACGCGCAAGTACACCGACAAAGACGGCGTCGAGAAGTACGCCACCGACATCGTGGCCACCGACATGCAGCTGCTGGGCGGCCGTGAAGGCGGCGGCGGTGGCGGCATGGGCGGCGGCGGTGACGACATGGGTGAACCGCAGCAGCGCTCGGCCCCGCCGGCACGCAGCGCGCCCCCGGCTCGCAGCGCCCCGGCGCCGCGCCCGCCGGCGAAGTCGTCGACCGGCTTCGACGACATGGACGACGACATCCCGTTCTGACACGCGACGTGGCTCCCCCGCTGTTGGACGCCGCGCAGCGCGCCCGCGCCGCCGCGCTGCCGTTCCGGGTGGGCGTGGATGGCGGTGGCACTGGCACGCGGGTCCGCCTGCAAGATGCCAGCGGCCGCACGCTGGGCCAGGGCGCGGCCGGGCCTTCGGGCTTGTCGCTGGGTACTGTGCAGGCCTGGCAGCATGTGCAGCAGGCCATCGTGGCGGCATTTGAATCGGCCGGAATGACTTGGCCTGCACCGGGAACGGTGGCGCTGGGGCTGGGCCTGGCCGGCGCCGAAGTCGCCGCCTTGCGTCAAGACTTCCTGGCCGCCAGCCCGGGCTACGCGCTGGGCTTGCTGGAAAACGACGGCATCACGCAATTGGCCGGCGCCCATGCCGGGCGGCCGGGCATCGTGGTGTCGGCCGGCACTGGGGCGGTGGCCGCCGCGAAATACGCCGACGGCAGCCTGCGCCGCTGCGGCGGCTGGGGTTGGCCGGCCGGTGACGAAGGCGCCGGCTCGTGGCTGGGCCTGCACGCCGTGCGCGCCTTGCAGAACGCACTGGATGGCCGCACGCCCGCAGGGCCGCTGACGCTGGCGGTGGCCGGGGCCATCGGCCCTGATGCAGCGGCGGTGCAGGCCTGGGCGGCGCAGGCCGACCAAAGCGCCTGCGCGCAGCTGGCGCCGCTGGTGTTTGCTGCCGCCGAACAGGGCGACGCGCAAGCCGACGCGCTGCTGCAGGCCGCTGCCACCGAGCTGGCCCGCTTGGCCGAGGCGCTGAGCGCGCCCGGCGCTGCGGCGTCCGACCTGCCCATCGTGCTGAACGGCAGCATCGGCAGCCGCCTGGCCGCGCGCTGGCCGGCTGCCTTGCGGGCGCGGCTGGTGAAGCCGGCGGGTGACAGCGCCGACGGCGCGCTGCAGTTGCTGCGCGCGGCCTTGGAGGCCGCATGACGCAACGCCTGAGCGGCCACATCCTGACGCCCGCCGGCTTCGTGCGCGGCACGCTGGACATCGCCGACGGTCGCATCCTGCACATCGCTGGCGCGCCCGTCGACGAAGCCAGCGTGCGGGCCGACCACCACACGCCGGTGCTGCTGCCCGGCTTCATCGACCTGCACGTGCACGGCGGTGGCGGCGCCGACACCATGGACGCCGGCGACGCCGCGCAGACCATGGCGCGCCTGCACGCCCGCCATGGCACCACCGCGCTGCTGGCCACCACCATGACCGCGCCGCTGGCCGACATCGAAGCCGCCCTGCTCGCGCTGGCGCCGGCCCTGCGCCAGCGCAGCGGCGGCGCCGCGCGCCTGTTAGGCGTGCACCTGGAAGGGCCCTACATCAGCCCCGACAAGCTGGGGGCGCAACCGGCCTACGCCCGCGCGCCCAGCCTGGCTGAAGTGCTGGCGCTGCATGCCATCGCGCCCATCAAGCTGGTCACCCTGGCGCCCGAAGTGAGTGGCATGCTGGCGCTGATACCGGCCCTGGTGGACGCCGGCATGCGGGTGCAGATCGGCCACACCGCTGCCACTTACGAACAGGCCGTAGAAGCCATGCAGCAGGGCGCCACCGGCTACACCCATTTGTTCAATGCGATGAGCGCGCTGCACCACCGCGCGCCCGGTGCGGCCGGCGCGGCGCTGGCCCATGCCCAGCACGCAGAAATCATCCCCGACCTGCTGCATGTGCACCCCGGCGCCATCCGCGCCGCGCTGCGCGCCATACCGGGCTTGTTCTGCGTCAGCGACGCCACCTCGGCCACCGGCATGCCCGACGGCGACTACCGCCTGGGCCGCCAAACGGTGACCAAGTGCCTGGGCGGCGTGCGCCTGGCCGACGGCACGCTGGCCGGCAGCACGCTGACCCTGGACCAGGCGCTGCGCAACTTGGTCGCCATCGGCCTGAGTCTGCAAGACGCCGCCGCCCGCGTCAGCACCCACGCCGCGAACTATTTGCGCCTGCCCGACCGCGGCCGTCTGCAGGTCGGCGCGGTGGCCGACATCGTGGTGCTGGACGCTGCCACGCTGCAACTGCAGCAGGTGTGGGTCGAAGGCCAGGCGCTGAAGGGCATCGCTTGACTTCCCGCATGCTGATCGAGGCCGCCGAAGGCCCGGCCGT
>JAYVBO010000338.1:0-3427 GCA_043750435.1 Betaproteobacteria bacterium
GCTTCGCCAAACTGGTTGTGATTCAGCGCCACCAATTGGCGCAACGCTTCGCCGTCGCGGCGCACGCTGAAGAGGCCAGGGCCGTAGCGGCGGTCGCCACTGCCCTCGGTTCTGTCGATGACGTCGAAGACCAGGCGATCGTCGTTGACCCAATGAAAGTCGCCGACATCCATGTCGGAAAATCGGTTGATGACCTTGCCGGGCGTGGCCTGGCTCCCCAAGTCCAGGACCACCAGCGCATTGCGTGCGCTGCCCGCCGACACCGTGACCGCCAGCCAGTGCCCCGACGGCGACAGCCGGGCCCCCCGCAGGGCCGGCGGGCCGAAGAAGAGTTCGGGCGGTGGCAGCGCGGCGCGGGACGGCGCCGCGGCCGTTCCGGGTGCAGCCACTGCAGGCGCCTGCGCGGCGGCGGGCCGCGCGAGGCAAAAGACAGCCAAGACCACTGCCGCAGCGGCACCGAATGAAGCGCGCATGTCTGCCCTCCCAGGCTGGTTTGCGAACCATTCTGCAGCAGGCCGGGTCGCCGCCCAGCCTGCGCCGGTCAGCTTTCCATCTGTGCCCAGGCCTTGTCCAGCCGCTTCGGACTGACCGGCTGCGGCGTGCGCAGTTCCTGAGCGAACAGGCTCACGCGCAGCTCTTCCAGCAGCCAGCGGTACTCGTCCATGCGGGCGTGCGGGGCGCCTTTCAGGTCGGCCGTGCGGCGCACCCAGCGTTGCTCCAGCGGGCGCAGTTCAGCCAGGCGCTGGGCGTCGCGCGCGGGGTCGCTGCGCAGCTTGTCCAGGCGCATCACCACGGCCTTCAGGTAGCGCGGCAGGTGCAGCAGCGAGGCCCAATCGGTGGTTACCAGAAAGCGCTTGCCAACCAGCCGCTGCAACTGCGCGGCGACGTCATCGGCCACCTCTTTCGGCGGCTTGCTGTCTTTCAACTTGCGCGTGGCGGCGGCGTAATCGGCCAGCACCACGCCGGCCTGGCGCGCCACTTCCTGGGCTATCAAATTCAGCCGTGCGCGGCCTTCGTCCAGCCGCCGTTTGAAGGCGTGTTCGTCGGTCGGCAGGGGGTCGGCCAGGAAGGCGCGGTCCAGCGCCACATCGATGATCTGCATGCGCAGTTCTTCCAGCGTGCCCAGCGGCAGATAGGCGCCGCCCATCGCCGTCAGGCCGGGTATGTTTTTCTCCAGGAACTTCAACGGTTCCTTCAGCTGCAAAGCGACCAGGCGGCGCAGGCCAGCGCGATGTTTGCTGGCTGCCACTTCGGGCTCGTCGAAGACCTCGACTTCGACATGCGCACCACGGTCGATCAGCGCCGGAAAACCCACCAGCATCTGGGCGCCGCGCCGCACTTCCATCAGCTCGGGCAGCTCGCCAAACGTCCAGGCGGTGTGTTGCGCGGCGGGCGCGGCGGCGGCCGGTATGGACGCTTCGATCACGGCCCGGACGCCGCGGCTGGGCGCGCCGCCCGACGCGGCATCCGCCGGCGCCGCTGCCTCGGCCGGCGCCGGCCGCGCCACGGCCTTCAGCACCGCCAGCGCTTGAAATGCACTGCGCGCCTGCGCGCCGAATTCGGCCTTCAAACCGGCCAAGTCGCGGCCCATGCCGAACTGCCGGCCATGCTCGTCGCAGACGCGGAAGTTCATGAACAAATGCGGGCTCAGTTGCTCCACTTTGAAGTCGTTGCGCTGCACCGCCAATTGCGTGCGTTCACGCACCGCCTTCAGCACGGCGTCCATCAAACTGCCGTCGCTGTATCCGCCGTTCGCGGCCTGCGCGCAGAACTCGGCAGCGAATTCAGGCAACGGCACCAGGCGGGAGCGCGGGCGCTGGTGCAGGGTCTTGATCAGCGCCAGCACCTTGGCCTGCAGCATGCCGGGCACCAGCCATTCGCAGCGGTCTTCAACGACCTGGTTCAGCGCGTAAATGGGCACGGTGACGGTGATGCCGTCTTTGGCGTCGCCTGGCTCGTGCAGATAGACCGCTGGGCAGTCGATGCCGCCCATGCGCACCGTCTTCGGGAAGGACTCGGTGGTGATGCCCGCGGCCTCGTGGCGCATCAGTTCGTCGCGCGTCAGTTGCAGCAGCAAGGGCCGCTTCTTCACCTCGTCGCGAAACCAGCGTTCCAGGCTGGCGCCGCTGCACACGTCCTTGGGCAGCAGCTGGTCGTAGAAGGCGTGGATCAGTTCGTCGTCGACCAGCACGTCTTGCCGTCGCGCCTTGTGTTCCAGGTCTTGCACCTGCGCAATCAATTTGCGGTTGTGCGCCAGGAAAGGCAGGCGCGTTTCCCACTCTTCGCCGACGAGTGCTTCGCGGATGAAGATCTCGCGCTCCGCCGGCAGGTCGACGTTGCCGAAGTTCACCTTGCGGTTGTTGTAGATGACGATGCCGTAGAGCGTGGCGCGCTCCATGGCCACCACTTCAGCGGCCTTCTTTTCCCAGTGCGGTTCCAGCAGCTGGGTTTTCAAAAGGTGGCCGGCCAGCGGCGGTATCCACTGCGGTTCGATGGCCGCCAAACCGCGCCCGTACAGCCGCGTGGTCTCGACCAATTCGGCCGCCACCAGCCAGCGCCCCGGCTTCTTGCTGAGGTTGGCGCCGGGGTGGCGCCAGAACTTGATGCCGCGCGCCCCCAGGTACCAGTCGTCCTCGTCGTTCTTGCAACCGATGTTGCCCAGCAGCCCGGCCAGCAATGACAGGTGCACCTGCTCGTAGGTCGCCGGCTTGGTGTTCAGGCGCCAGCCGTGTTCGGCCACCACGGTGTGCAGCTGGGTGTGGATGTCGCGCCATTCGCGCACCCGGCGCACGCTGATGAAGCTGTCGCGCAGCCGCGTTTCCTGCTGGCGGTTGGTCAGCTTGTGCGGGTGCTGTTCGGGCGGCATGCCGGGGCCGGCGTGGCCACGGCCGGCTTCTATCCACTGCCACAGCTTCAGCGTGCCCATGAATTCCGACTTTTCGTCGTCGAAGGGCTGGTGGCGCTGGTCGGCGGTCTGCGCTTGCTCTTGGGGACGATCCCGCACGTCTTGCCCGCTCAGCGCCGACGCGATGATCAGCACCTCGGTCAGCGCGTCGTGCTGGCGCGCTTCCAGAATCATGCGGCCCACGCGCGGGTCCAGCGGCAGGCGCGACAACTCGGTGCCGATGGGCGTCAGCTCGTTGTCTTCGTCGACCGCGCCCAGCTCGGCCAGCAGCGCGTAGCCATCGACGATGGCCTTCTTCGGCGGTGCTTCGATGAAGGGGAAGTCGTCCACCAAACCGAGGTGCAGCGCCTTCATGCGCAAGATCACGCCGGCCAGCGAACTGCGCAAAATCTCGGGGTCGGTGAAGCGCGGGCGGCCATTGAATTCGGTCTCGCTGTACAGGCGTATGCAGATGCCATTCGCCACGCGGCCGCAACGCCCCGCACGCTGCTGTGAAGCGGCCTGGCTGACCGATTCGATCTG
>JAYVBO010000339.1:0-3426 GCA_043750435.1 Betaproteobacteria bacterium
ATCGAAGGCTTGCCGTCCTCAACGCCCGCTGAATTGCGCGGCGCGGTCGATCTGGGCATTGGCTACTTCCCCAAGTACCGCTTGTTCCTGATTGCCGCCACCGCCATGGTGGTCGCTGCGCTGTGGTTGTTCCTCGAGAAAACGCGCTACGGCTTGATCGTGCGCGCTGGCAGCCGCGACGGCGAGATCTGCAAGGTGCTGGGCATCGACATCGCGCGGGTCTGGCTGACGGTCTTCGCCATCGGCACGGCCATCGCCGGCCTGAGCGGCGTGCTGGCCGCGCCCACGCGCGCCGTGAACCCCGAAATGGGCATCCCGGTGCTGGCGGAATCGTTTGTGGTCACGGTGGTCGGCGGCATGGGCTCGCTGCCCGGCGCGGTGGTGGCCGGGCTGCTGGTGGGCATCGTCTTCAGCATGACTTCCTTGTTCGCGCCCGACCTGGCCGAGCTGTCGATCTTCGTGCTGATGGCGGTGGTGTTGCTGGTGCGGCCGCAGGGCTTTTTCGGCAAGGCAGGTTTGATGGGATGAAGGCTTATGTCGAAGCGGTACGCCGCCACCGCGTGGCCGCGGTCATCGCGTTTTTGCTGGTCTTTCCGCTGCTGATGCCCTACCAGGCGCTGGCCATCAACATCCTCATCTTTGGCCTGTTCGCCGTCGGTTTCAACTTGCTGTTTGGCTACACCGGCCTGCTGTCTTTCGGCCACGCGGCTTTCCTGGGCGTGGGCAGCTACCTCACCGGCATAGCCATGGTCAGCATGGGCCTGCCCTGGGGCGTGGCGCTGCTGTTGGGCGTGGTGTCGGCGACATTTGCCGGCCTGCTGATCGGCTACCTGGCCATCCGCACGCGCGGCATCTACTTTTCGATGGTCACGCTGGCGCTGGCGCAAATCGTCTACTACGCCTTCTACAAGGCCGAGCGCTGGACGGGCGGCGAAAACGGCTTGCGCGGCATCCAGGTGCCGCCGGCCGACATTTTCGGTTTCCACTTCGACTTCCTGAACCCGACGACCAAGTACTACGTCATCCTGGCTTTCGTCGCCGCCGCGCTGTGGTTCGTTTCGCGCGTGCTGGCCTCGCCCTTCGGTGCCGTGATTGAAGCCGTGCGCGAAAACGAAAAACGCGCAGCGGCCTGCGGCTACGACGTGGCGCGCACCAAGCTGCTGGTCTTCGTGCTGTCGGCCGCCATCTGCGGCCTGGCTGGGGCGCTGCGCGCGCTGCACCTCAGCGTGGTACCCATCGACAGCCTGCACTACCTGCTGTCGGGCCAGGCCGTGATGATGTGTCTGCTGGGTGGCATGGGCACCTTCTTCGGCCCCTTCATCGGCGCCGGTCTGTTCCTGACTTTGGAGGACGTGGCGACGAACGTCACCACGCACTGGATGGCCATCGTCGGCGCGGTCTTCATGGTCTTCGTGCTGTTCTTCCCGGCCGGTGTCTGGGGTTCCTTCTTGAAGCGGCTAGAGCGCGTGCCATGACCAGTGCCACGCCCATCGTTGAAGTCGAAAACCTCAGCATGCACTTCGGCCATTTCGTTGCGCTGAACGGCGTGTCGGCGCGTTTCGAAGCACGCAAGCTCAGCGCCATCATCGGCCCCAACGGTGCCGGCAAGAGCACCTTCTTCAATGTGTTGAGCGGCGCGTTCCCGCCCACTGCCGGGCGCTTGAAATTCAAGGGCCGCGACATCACCGGCATGCCGCAGCACGGCTTTGCGCGCATCGGCATTGCCAAGAGTTTCCAGATCACGAATGTGTTCAAGCAACTCAGCGCGCACGAGAACGTTCGCGTGGCCGTGCAGATGCGACACAGCCGCTACGAACTGTTCAAGCCGCGCGCGGCGATGGCCGAACTGGGCGAGCGCGCGGACGTGCTGCTGGAACGTGTCGGCCTGACGGCCTTGCGTCAGCGCCCCGCCGGCGACCTGGCGCATGGCCAGCAGCGCGCGCTGGAAGTGGCGATGGCGCTGGCTGCCGAGCCCGAACTGCTGCTGATGGATGAACCCACGGCCGGCATGTCGCCCGAAGAGACCATGGTCATGATGGACCTGATCACCGCGCTGGCCGCCGAGCGCAGCGTGATCCTGGTGGAACACAAGATGAAGCTGGTGATGGGCATTTGTGAACGCCTGCTGGTGCTGCACCACGGTGAATTTCTGGCCGAGGGCACGCCCGACGAGATCCGCCACAACGACGGCGTGAAACGCGTCTATCTCGGTCAAGGTTGAACACGATGCTGCTGGTCCACAACCTCGACGCCTGGTACGACCGCAGCCATGTCGTGCAGGGGCTGAGCTTTGAAGTGCGAGCCGGTGAAATCGTCACCTTGATGGGCCGTAACGGCGCCGGCAAGACCAGCACGCTGCGCGCCATCATGGGTTTGATGACCAAGCGCGCGGGCAGCGTGCGCTTCGACGGTGAAGAACTGCTGAAGCAGCCGGCCCACACGCGCTACCACCGCGGCCTGGCCTATGTGCCCGAAGACCGCCGCATCGTGCCCGGGCTGACCGTGCGCGAGAACCTGCGGCTGGGTTTGATTGCCGGCAAGGACGGCCGCTTTGAGCGCGAACGCATCGACGAGATCGCGCAGACCTTCCCGCGCCTGGCCGAACGCATGGAACAAGACGGCACCAGCATGTCGGGCGGTGAGCAGCAGATGCTGGCCATTGCCCGCGCGCTGATGGCGCGGCCGCGCATGATCCTGCTGGACGAGCCTTCGGAAGGCATCATGCCGCTGCTGGTGCACGAGATGTTCGAGCTGTTTGTGCGCCTGAAGAAGCAGGGCACGACGATCTTGCTGGTCGAACAGAACGTGGAACGCGCGCTGCAGATTTCCGACCGCGCGGTCATCCTGGACCAAGGCCGCATCGTCCACCAGGGCGACGCGCAAGACCTGCTGGCCGACCGCGAGATTCAAGAGAAATACTGCGCGGTGTGACGGTGTGACGGTGTGACGGTCTGAAGGCCTGCGGCGTCTGCGCTGTGTGGGCAGCCTGCCGCCTCAGCCGATCAGGTCCAGCAAGGGCAAACCGGCCGTGCCCTGCAGGCACTGCCACAGCACCAGCGCAACGCCGGGGTCGCCGGTCCAGACGCTGTA
Organism: Betaproteobacteria bacterium; assembly: GCA_043750435.1. Taxonomy (GTDB): domain Bacteria; phylum Pseudomonadota; class Gammaproteobacteria; order Burkholderiales; family Burkholderiaceae_C; genus Rubrivivax. Next base: position 3,091 of record JAYVBO010000339.1, read on the forward strand.
GCGCCCCTGGCCGTGCGCGGCCCGCGCGGCCGTGCTCTGCGTGATGGCGTGCATGGCCAACGCACGTGCACGGTCCAGCCACAGGGCATCGCCGCTGCGCCGGTACAGCACCAGCAGCGCGGCCGCATTGCCGGCGGTGCCATGGCACAGGCCGGGGCCTTTGGTCAGCGGCCCGGCCTGCCAGATGGCCTGCCCGGCGGCCAGCAGCATGGCGTCGATTTCCGGCGACAGCTGCGGCGCAAAGTCCGCCAGCGCGGTGACGATGCCCGGCGCGCCATGGCACCACTGCATCAGCATCTGCGGCCCGTCGGGTCGCGGCTGGTAGGTGCCGGTTGG
>JAYVBO010000340.1:0-7946 GCA_043750435.1 Betaproteobacteria bacterium
CCGCCCAGCATGGCAATCGTCCACGGGAAGCACCAGCCATTGCAGTGGAACATCGGCAGCGTCCACAAATATTTGGGGAAGTGCGGCATCGTCCACGTGGCCGCATTGCACACGGCGTTCAAGTAGGCGCCGCGGTGGTGGGTGACCACGCCTTTGGGGTCGCCGGTGGTGCCGCTGGTGTAGCTGACGGCGATGGCGTCCCACTCGTCGGCGGGGCCTGCCAGCGTCGCCAGCGGCGCGTGCGCGGCCAGCAGGGCTTCGTATTCCAGCGTGCCCAGCAAGGCCCCCGCGCCGCTGTATTCGCTGTCGGCCACGTCGATGACCACGGGCGTGCGGCCGAACTGGTCGCGCAGCATCTGCAACGCCGGCGCCATCAGCGGCGCGAACTCGCGGTCGGTGATCAGCACCTGCACCTCGCAGTGGTTCATCTGCCAGGCCAGCAGCGGTGCGTCCAGCCGCGTGTTCAGGGTGTTCAGCACGGCATTCAGGGCCGGCACCGCGTAATGCGCTTCCACCATCTCGGGCGTGTTGGGCAGCATCACGCTCACCGTGCTGCCGCGCGCCACGCCCAGCGCGCGCAGGGCGGCGGCCAGGCGGGCTGCTCGGTCGCGGGTCTGCGCCCAGGTGTAGCGGCGCGCGCCGTGCACCACGGCAGGCAGGTCGCCGAAGACATCGGCGCTGCGTTCGACAAAACTCACCGGCGACAACGCCGCAAAGTTGGCCGGGTTCTTGTCCAGATGCTGGTCGTAGATGCTCATGGCGTGGGCTTGCAGGCTGACGACGGGAAGACCATGGTACGCGCCGACCCTTGCGCAAAAACATGCGCTTCGGGGCTAGAGCGGGCCTGGAAGCTTGGCCGCCATCGTCGATGATCGGCGACCCGCTCACCGCACTGTTCACCTTGAAATGACCGCCACGGAGGCCGCCACCGAACCCGCCCGCCGGGCACCGATCTGCCCTTCGCCGACCGCGTGCGTGCGGCGCAGGCCGAACTGACCTTCGACCGCACCCGCGCGTCCAACTTCGTGCGCGTGCCGGTGGCGTTGCTGGTGGTGTGGTTGCTCTGGCCGACCGGCGACCACAGCCTGTTGGTGGCCTGGCTGGGCGGCAAGGTGGCGCTGACGCTGGCCCGCGCCGTCATCGATCGGCAGTTCGCCCGCGAACGCCACCAAGCGGCGCGGGTGTTGCACTGGTGGCGGAGGCTGCTGGTGATGTTGGCGCTGGACGGCCTGCTCTACGGCCTGCTGGGCACCTGGCTGCTGCCGACCGGCGACACCCCCGTGACCGTGGCCGTGATGGCCACGCTGCTGGGTGCGGCGGCCACCTCGATGGTGATCCTGTCGGTGTGCCTGGAGGCGTCTTTGTGCATCACCGTGCCCATGCTGGCGCCGGCCATGGTCTGGCAGCTGATGCAGGGCAACCGCATTTCGCTGTTCATGGGGCTGGGCCTGGGCATTTTTCTGCTGCTGGCGGTGATGGAAGGCCGGCGGGCTGCCAACCACACCCTGGAACTGCTGAGCTTGCGCTTTCGCATGGACGAATTGGCCGCGCAGCGCCAGCAAGCGCTGGCTGAAGCGCAACACAGCAACGCCGTGAAGAGCCAGTTTCTGGCCACCATGAGCCGCGAGGTGCGCACGCCGCTGCACGGCATCCTGGGCCTGGCGCGCCTGCTGAGCAACGGCCTGCCACCGACAGAAACGGGTTCGCGCCGGCAGCACCTGCAAACGCTGGAGCGCACCGGCGAGCACCTGCTGCACGTCATCAATGACGTGCTGGATTACTCGAAAATCGAAAGCCAGCACCTGCGTCTGCAGCCGCAGGCCACCGACTTGCACGCGCTGTTGGCCGACGCCGCCGACTTGTGCCGGCCGGCCGCGCTGGAAAAGGGCTTGCTGCTGGACGTTGAACAGGCTCTGCCCCAGCCCTGCTTCATGCAGGCCGACCCGGCACGGCTGCGCCAGGTGCTGCTGAATCTGCTGGGCAACGCCATCAAGTTCACGGCGCACGGCCGCGTCACGCTGCGCAGCGGCCGCGATGCGGCTGGCTGCATCGAACTTTCCGTGTCCGACACCGGCCCCGGCGTGCTGCTGGCCGACCGCGAGCGCATCTTCAAACCCTTCGAACAACTTGACGGCTCGTTCGCACGACAGCACGGCGGCACTGGCCTGGGTCTGTCGATATCCCGCGAGCTGGTGCGGGCGATGGGCGGCGAGCTGACTTGCGAAGCTGCGGCCGACGGCGGCGCCTGCTTCCGCGTCAGCCTGAGCCTGCAGGCCGCCGCAGCGCCAGCGCCATTCACGCCCGACGCCAGCCTACCCACCGAAGCGGCCACGCCGAGGCCGTGGAGCGTGCCACCACCGAGTTCTACGACCTGATCCTGATGGACTGCCAGATGCCGGGCCTCGACGGCTTCGAGGCCACCGCGCGCATCCGCCATCACGAACGCCAGGGCAGCCACCCCGCGCGGCCCATCGTGGCCCTGACCGCCAATGCGATGCAGGGCGACCGCGAGCGCAGCCTGGCCGCCGGCATGGACGAACACCTGGCCAAGCCCTTCAACGAAGGCGAATTGCGTGCGGTTTTGCTGCGCCATCTGCCACAGCGCAAAGCAGGGCTGACGGTGATTTGATGTTCCAGGCGCTGGCCGGGTGGCGAGTCAGCCTGCGGGCCATCTGCCCGTCACCCCGTCACCCCGTCAGGCCACGGCGCGCAGCGCTGCCGCCCGGTAGCTGAGCTCGCCGGTCTGGCCGTGGAACTGCACGCAAGCGTGTACCAGCTTGATCACATGGTCGTCGTCGCTGCGTATTGCGGCTGCGACGACGTCACCCCACTCGCGCTCGGCCAGAGCGGGCCGGGGCGGCCAGGCGCTCATGCGCGCGGCCAGGTAGGCGGCCGTCAGCGCATGCACCAGGGCCGGTGCGTGGGTCTGCTGCGCACCGGGGCCAGCGCAAGGCAGCAGCACGCCGACGGCACGCAAGCCGGTGACCATGTGCAGCACCGTGAAACTCTGGGTTTCGGCATAGCGCGCCGCAGCCCAGGCGGTGGCGCGCGGCAGCGTTTCCGGCGCCAATTGCAGCGCGCCAGCCAACACCTGGTAGGCGGCTGAGGTTTCGGCCATCGCTATGCGTATCGATATCAGCGGCGCCTCGGGCGTCCAGTCCAGGGCGGCGGCCTCCAGGCGCGCCGCCCAGTCCTCGAAAGCCAAGTTGCCGTCGGCCCGCTTCGGCACGGCCACGGGCTGCCAGCGCCATGCCCAGTAGGCCAGTGCGCAGGCCAGTTCATCGGCGTGCCCGGCCTCCAACGCATGCGCGGTTCGGATAGGCCCGTGGAAAGCCGCCGCAGCGGTACCCGTCAACAGATCGGGCAAGACTTCGGCCAGCACCCGGGCGCTGCCTGCAGCAACCAGAGCGGACCGGAAGTGGCCGCGCAGGGCCGCGTAGCTGTCAGGCTGGCCGCGCAACGCCCGCCAGTCCGCCAACAGGTCGGGCTTTGAGGCCACCACGCGGCGCACAAACCGCGGCGCGTACCGGGCCTGGAAAGCCTCAAGTCGCGCGTCGCTAGCGCCCAGGTCGTGCAGGGCATGCAGGGCCATCGGCAGGTGGTTGGTCAGGCCATCTGGCGTCTCGGGGTCGCGCTGCGTCTCATCGTCAAGCAGCCGATGCAGCACGGAAGGGCCGTGTGAGGCGGCGGGTACGGCGGCCTGTGCGGGGTCGGCAGCGGTGGCGGTGGCGGTGGCGGTGGCGAGAGCAGTCGCGGCTTTCATGGCGGTGTCGGTCACGAAGTTCAGGGTGACACATCATTCAAGTTAAAGTTAACTTGATGTCAAGTCCCGCATTCAACCAACGAGGAACCCACGATGACTGATAGCTTGATCGCCATCGGCGAGTTGGTCCGCCGTTCAGGCGTGGCCGCCAGCGCCCTGCGTTTCTACGAGACGCAGGGCCTGCTCACCAGCCAGCGCAACGCGGGTGGGCGCCGCCATTACCTGCGCAGCGATTTGCGCCGTGTGGCGTTCATCCGCGCGGCGCAGGCCGTGGGGCTTACTCTGGAAGACATCGCCGCAGCCTTGCGCAGCCTGCCCGGCCAGCGCACACCCACGCAGGCCGACTGGACGCGGCTGTCGCGCGGCTGGAAGCCCGTGCTGGAAGCCCGCATCGCCGAGATGACGCGGCTGCGCGACCAGCTTGACGCGTGCATCGGCTGTGGCTGCCTGTCGCTCAAGCGCTGCGCGCTCTACAACCCGGGCGATGGCGCCGCCGCCCTGGGCGCCGGGCCGCGCTACCTGCTGGGCGACCGCGCCAGCACGGTCATGGCGGCGGCCGACGCGCCGGCCTGAAACGGCTGCCCGGCGCCCTGCGGTTCAGGCTTCGATCAGGCGCGCGTGGTCGATCTTCACGCAGCGGTCCATCACCGAGTCCAGGCCGGCAGCCCGCGCCAATACGTCGGCCTCGGTGTTGACCACCCCCATCTGTTGCCAGAAGCATTTCGCGCCGATGGCGATGGCGCTGTGCGCGATGGGCAGCACCTCCTCCGGGCGGCGAAAGACGTCCACCATGTCTACCGGAAACGGGATGTCTTCCAGCCGCGCGTAACTCTTCTCGCCCAGAACTTCCGGGTAACGGGGGTTGACCGGCACGATGCGGTAGCCGTGGTTTTGCAGGTACTTGGCCACCTGAAAGCTGGGGCGATGCGCTTCGGCCGAGAGGCCGACGACGGCCACGGTGTGGCAGTCCTGGAGGATGCGGCGCAAGTTCGTGATGTCGTCAGCCATGCGGTTGATGCTAGCGGCTGTGGCTGTTGGCTAGAGTCGTCAGCACTCCTCAAGCTGCGTCGCTGCGACGCCGTCTCGCCATGAAGTTACTCCTGTGTTCGCTGGCCGCCGCTAGCACCCTTGTGCTGACAAACACGGCGCAAGCCCAGTCGCAGCCCGGCCTGCCCGAACTGCGGACCACGTTCCGCTTGCAAGGTTTCCTGCCTCAAAGCACGACCAGCTCGCGCATCGAAGGCTACGACTTTGTGAACTTCAACAGCAGCCGCGCACCGGGCACCTCGGCCAGCGTCGAGGATGACTACGGCCTGTCGGGCCACAAGCCGGCCTTCGGGCTGGCCTTTGCGCGGCGCCTGGGCGAGAACTGGCGCTTCGACCTGGAATATCTGGAGCAACGCCGCACCGCCAGCAACGTCAGCCTGCGCCGCGACATCCAGGTCTATGACAGCAGCTACCCGGCGGGCACAGCCGTCAACACGCGGATGGCTTTCTCGGCCTTGCGCATCGCTGGCGGCTACACCCTGCTGCGGCAGAACGCGACCGAATTCGGCGTCAGCTTCGGTGGCCTCATCAGCCGCTACGACTTGTCCGTAACGGCCGCGGGCCGAAGCCCGACGAACTACGACGACATCGACCCGCAGGCCAGCGTCGGCCTGTTCTTGTCCTCGGCGATCAGCCCTGCGCTGCGCCTGCAAGGGCGCGTCGAAGTCGGCCCCAGAAACCGCCAAATGAACGTCGGCGCCAACTGGCGTTTCGCGGCCCATGCCAGCCTGGGTGCCGATGTGCGCTGGATGAGCGTCAAGATCGAACAGAGCGTGGGCCAGCTCTACACCTTCAACAATGCCTGCGCTGACTTCAAATTGCTGGGGCCGCAGCTGTATCTCGAAGTGGGCTTCTGACGGCCCGCCGCGCCGCCTTCAAACCAGAAAGCCGCGCTCGCGCATCAGCGCTTCCAGCGCCGTCGAATCGATGGCGAATTGGTCGGGGTCGTACTTGAGCTTGCTGGTGTAGAACTGGGCCAACGAGGTGATGCCGTGTGCTTGCCAGCGCGCAGCCATCTCGGGCAGGAAGCTGAGATAGCGCTCGCGGCCACGCCGCTCGCGTTCACCGAAATGGGTGTCGATATCGGCCGGCGTGGGGCGGTGGTAGCGCTCTTCGTGTATCCACGCCGCTGCGGGCAAGCGGTCGCGCTGCGGCGGCTGTTCAGCCGGCCAGCCGACCACCATGCTGGTGGCCGGCAGGCAGTGGTCGGGCAGTTCCAGGAAGTCAGCAATGGCGCCCATGCTGTGCAGCGTGGTGCCCATGTAGCAGATGCCGAGGCCGTGGCTTTCCAGCGCCAGGGCCACGGTCTGCGACAGGATGATGGCGTCGAAGGCCGCCACATGCCAGCTGATCAGGTCGCCAAAGCCCAGCTGCGCGTCGCGCTGTGCCAGCCAGGTCCGTGTGCGAAAGCTGTCGGCACAGAAGGTCAACACCAGCGGGGCTTGCAGCACCATCGGCTGCTCGAAATGCAATGCGTGCAGCCTGGCCTTGCGCAGCGGGTCCTGCGTCTTCACGACCGAGACCATGTTCAGGTTGCCGCTGGACGACGAGCCCTGCAGCGCCTCGGTCAACACGCTGTCGATCAGGCCCGCCGGGATGGGCTCGTCGCGGTACTGGCGGACGGAGCGATGGCCGCCCATCAGGCGGCTGAAATCGGTGGCAGCGGTCATGGCAACTCGGGGTGCAGGCGAAGCCGCAATGATGCCGTGCCGACGCCGCAGGCCCGGCGCGCAGCGTAGGCCTCGGGCCCGCTGCTACACTGAATGTCATCAGGAGAGAGCCCCGCTGGACGGGGCCGCCGAAGGCGCAGGGACCGGTGCAAGCCGCCCGTTAACGCTCAGGCAAAAGGACTGATTTCTTCCTCACTGGAGAGAGGCCCGACGCACCCGCAACCCGCGTGTGTGAGAGGCCCACCGAAGGGGCAAGGGTTGCCAACCGTTAGGCCAGCGTTCGCGCCGGCAGCCGGTCGGGGCAATACCGAATCTCTCAGGTACAACGGACAGCGAGGGCCTCTCGGCGCACCTTCTTGCAAGGTGCGCCGCGTCGACGCCCTTGAAGGATTCCGCCATGACCACCTCCACTGCCGACACCCCCCTGCTGCAAACTCCGCTGCACGCCCTGCATCTGCGTTTGGGCGCGCGCATGGTGCCCTTTGCCGGCTACGCCATGCCGGTGCAATACCCCAGCGGCCTGATGGCCGAACACAAGCAGTGCCGCGAGTCGGCCGCGCTGTTCGACGTCTCGCACATGGGCCAGTTGCGCCTGGTGGGCGCCGATGCCGCCGCCGCGCTGGAAACGCTGGTGCCGGTGGACGTGATCGACCTGGGAGTGGGCAAGCAGCGTTATGCTTTTTTCACAAACACGACGGGCGGTTTGCTCGACGACCTGATGGTGGTCAAACCCGAAGCCGATGCAGGCTTCGGCGATTTGTTCCTGGTTGTCAATGCCGGCTGCAAAGACGCCGACATCGCCCACCTGCAAACCCACATCGGCTACCGCTGCCAGGTGGTGCCCATGCCCGAACGCGCGCTGCTGGCCTTGCAAGGCCCCAAGGCCGTGGACGCGCTGGCGCGACTGAACCCGGCCGTGGCCGACCTGGTCTTCATGACCGGCGGTGTGTTCGAACTGGCCGGTGCGGCGTGCTTCGTCACGCGCAGCGGCTACACCGGTGAAGACGGCTTCGAGATCTCGGCGCCGCAGGAACACGGGGTGACGCTGGCCGAAGCGCTGCTGGCCCAGCCCGAAGTGCTGCCCGCCGGCCTGGGCGCGCGCGACACGCTGCGCCTGGAAGCCGGCATGTGCCTCTACGGCCACGACATCAACACCACCACCAGCCCCATCGAAGCCGGCCTGAACTGGGCCATCCAGAAAGTGCGCCGCCCGGGTGGCGCACGCGCCGGCGGCTACCCCGGCGCCAACGTCATCGAGGCCCATCTGGCCGGTGCCGCGCCCAGCAAGCGCGTCGGCCTGATCGGCCTGGAACGGGTGCCCGTACGCGAAGGTGCGGCCTTGTTCGACAGCCAGGGCCGGGCCATCGGCACGGTCACCAGTGGCACGCTGGCGCCCTCGGTGAACGCCTGCATCGCCATGGCCTATCTGCCGCTGAACCACGCCGTCATCGGCCACGAAATACAGG
>JAYVBO010000341.1:0-7946 GCA_043750435.1 Betaproteobacteria bacterium
AAGCAGGAGGGAAAACGAAGCCCACAAAGCCAAACGGGCTAGCCCTTGTGGAGCTAACCCGTTGATTCATTTGGTGCGGCTGGCAGGAATCGAACCCACGACCCCTTGGTTCGTAGCCAAGTACTCTATCCAGCTGAGCTACAGCCGCACGCAGCCTTTCACTATAGCACGTAATTTCAGAAATGCCAGTCAGTCGAGTGTGCAGCCCGCTTGTTCGCAGCGCACCGCCTGCGCTTCGTCGCCCTCGGTGCGGGCCAGAGTGGCCAGCTCGCGCCAGGCCGCACGGCGCGCGCGCGCGGGCAAGCCGGGCGATGCAGCGGCTTGTTCCAGCAGACGCCGGGCTTTGCCCCACAGCTGGCGTTCAGCGAACAGCATGCCGACGGCGGCCACCACCGCGCCTTCGTGACCGAAGGCCTGCGCGGCGCTTTCCAGGCGCGGCAGCCAGTCGGTGCCGACACCGGCGCGCGCTTCGATCAAGGCCAAGGCGATCTGTTCGCGGTCTTCGCGGGCCAGCTCAGCCAAGCGGTCCCAGAACGGCCGCAGCCACTGGCGGGCGTCTTCAGTGGCTTCGAGATGCACGGCGCGCAGGGCCGCGCGCGCCGCCACCTGCGGGTCGCGCCGGTCGGCCGGGTCAAACTGGGTCCACACGCGGCGCAGCTGTTGCACGTCGTGCGCGCTTTCCAAGGTGTCGCCCACCAGCGAACGCAGCAGGCTTTGCGCCACCACGGGCGAGAAGGCCTGGTGGTGGGCCAGCAGCCGCGCGGTGTGCAGCGCTTCCAGCGGCTGGCGCGCCATGCGCAGCGCCTGCATCTTCAACCGCAAGGCCTGGGTGCGCCGCGCGGCGCCCGGTGGCAGCTCTTCCAGCAGTTCCAGGGCGCGCGCTGCGTCGCGATCGTCCAGCGCCCATTCGGCCGACAGCAGGCGCGCGCCGTCATCGACACTGCGCGGGCCGCCACGCAGCGGCTTGGCGGCCTTCAGAGCTTGCTGAAGGGCTTCGTCGCGGCCGGGGCGGTCCTGCACGCGGTGGGAACTGCCGGCCGCCAGCAGCAGTGCCAGCGTCTTGAATTCGAGGTCGTCGCGCAAGGCCGGGCTGCGTTCGGCGATGGCCACCGCGCGCTGCGCCGCCTTGCGGGCGCGGCCGTAGCGGGCGCTGAAATACTCGCTCAGCGCTTCGCGCAGGGCTTGCTGCGCGGCCCGTTCGCGGCGCAGTTCGCGCCAGGCGTTGGCACGGCGCGGCAGGCCGATCAGCGCGTTCAGCGCTTGCACCGCCGACATCAGGACCATGCAGCTGCCCAGCAGCAGCAGCACAAAGAGATTCAGCGACAGGTCGGTGCGCCAGCCGCTCCAGTAGATGCTGACCAGGCCGTCGTTGCTACCCAGCGTGGTGGCTGCCACCACGGCCACCAGAAACAACAAGACCAGCCAGATGACGCCGCGCATGGGGGTCTGTGTCTGCCGATTGCTGACGCGGGTCGGCGCGCGTCAGCGCCCGGCCGAGGCCGTGGCGATGGCCGCCAGCGTGGCGTCGGGCCGCGGCACGGTGACCAGTCGGGCCTGCGCCGTGACCTGGCGCACCAGCTCGCTGGCGGCCATCACGCGGCGCGTGCTGCGGTCGAAGTAGCGGTCGAGCGCGGTGTGCACGTCGCGCAGGTCGGACTGGGCCGTGTCGAACTGGCGCGACAGCAGCGCCAGGCGCGCGTTCAGCAGGCGCAGTTTGACGTTCTCGCGCAGGAAATAGGCCTGCTCGGGCGCGACCAGCATGGCCTCGGGCTGGTCGATGCGGGTGACCCGAACCAGGGTCTGCACCTCTTGCCAGACGTGGCTCAGGCCGTCGCGCCAGCGCACGCCCCAGCCGTTGTGCCAGGCGGCACTGGCTGGCGCGGCTGGCGCTGCGGCTTCGACGGCCGCGCTGCGGCCCGAGGCTCGGCGTTCGGGTGTCACCAGCATCGGCAGGTCGTCAACCATGCGGATCACTTCGTCTAGCCGCAGTGTCAGCACCGTCACGTCGGTAACGCCCGCGCTGCGGGTGCGGTCCAGGTCTTGCGCCACCGCCCGGCGCACGCGTTCCAGGCGCGGCTGGTTGTAGCGGGCCAGCCGTTCGTCGGCCTGTTTGAGGGTCAGCACCAGCGGTTCGGCGCTGCCCGTGATGGCCGTCTGCTGCAAGGCCACGCGGATGGCGGCGTCCAGGTCGGCCAGCACGTTTTCGTCGCGCGACCGGGCCAGCGACTGGATCAGCTCTTCCAGCTGGCTGCGCTGCATCGAGGTCTCGGCCACCCGCGCTTCCAGCAGGGCCAAGCGGGCGCCCGATTCACGCGCTGTGCCTTCGGCCTGGCGCGCCAGCGTGCGGGCTTCGGTGGCCTGGCTGCCGCTGTCATCTTGGCGCTTGACGAGTTCGGCATCCAGCGCCTTCACGCGCTGTTGGGTGTTCCAGGCCAGCATCAGTGCGCCCGCAGCGATGGCGCTGAGCAGGACGGCGCCGGCGGCGATCCAGCGGCCGTTAGCGGCATTCGACGCCGAGGCAACGGACACCGGCACGATGGCGGTTGTCGCTGAAGCGTCAGGCGCGGCGGAAGGGGGCACGGGCGGTTCGGTCACAGAGCCTCAGATTGTATCGACGGCCACTTGGCGGCCGCCTGGGCCACGGCTTCGACAGTGGGTGCCGTCAAGGCCACCTGCGCCCAGCCGGCTGCACGCGCGGTGTCCGCGATGCGCGGGTGGGTCGCCAAGGCCCGGCTGCGCGACCAGTCGGCGCCCGGCGCCAGGGCCTGCAAGTGCGCCACCGCCAGGCTGCTGCTGAACAACCACAGGTGGCCGGTCGGGTCGGCCTGCGCCCGGGCCAGCAGGGCGCGGCCGGCGGCGTCAGGCTGCGGCGCCAGGCGGCGGTAGGCGGCCACGAAATCGACGCGGGCGCCGCGCGCCTGCAGCGTGTCGGCCAGCCAGTCGCGGCCGTCCTCACCGCGCACCACCAGCACCTGCCGGCCGGCCCAGTCTTCGTCTGCGACCTGGGCCCACAGGGTTTCCGAATCGAAGCGGGTGGCGTTGACGGCCGGTTCGACCAGCGCGCCCTCGGGCACGCCCGAGCCACGCAATGCGGCCGCCGTGCCCGGCCCGGTGGCCGCAGCGCGCACGGTAGCGGGCCATCGAAGCGCCGCCACCGGGGCAACCGCCGCGAAAAAATGCCGCACGGCGTTGGCGCTGACGAACATCACCAGCGCATAGCGCGGCAGGGCCAGCCAGGCGGCGCGCAGCGCGGCGGTGTCGTCCAGTGCGGCAATGGCGATCAGGGGCAGCGCCTGCGCGTCGCAACCCCGCGCCTGCAGCGCCAGCACCCAGGCCTGCGCCTGAGCGGCCGGACGGGTGACGATCAGGCGCATCGCGCGGTCAGCGGCGCAGGCTCAAGCCGGCGCGCCGGCGCGCAGGTAGTCCGCTGCGCCCACCGCTCGCAACTGCGCGGCAGCGGCCTCGCCCAGGGCACGGGCCGAGGCTTCGTCGGTCACCGCCGCCGCCTGTTGGGTGCGTAGCAGGGGGCGCTGCGGCGCCAGCGCGTCGCCCAGGGCGGCTTCCATGCGCAGGGTGGCGCCGTCCCACACCGCGTGCGCGGCCAGCGGCATGCTGCAACTGCCACCCAGGGCGCGCGACACGGCGCGTTCGGCGTGGGCCGACAGGAAGGTTGGCAGGTGAATGGTCTGCGCCAGCAGGGCGCGCAGTTCGGTGGCGTCTTCGCGCACCTCGATGCCCAGGGCGCCCTGCCCGGCTGCCGGAATCATAGTTTGCGGGTCGAAGGCGATGCGGATCCGGCTGGCCAGGCCCAGGCGCTTCAGGCCGGCGGCCGCCAGCACAATGGCGTCGAAGCCGCCGTCGTCCAGCTTGCGCAGCCGGGTGTCCAGATTGCCGCGCAGCGGCTCGATGCGCAGGTCAGGCCGGCGCGCCAGCAGCTGCGTCACGCGGCGCAGGCTGGACGTGCCGACCACGGCGCCCTGCGGCAGTTCGTCCAGCGTGGCGTAATTGTTGGACACCAAGGCGTCGCGCGGGTCTTCGCGTTCCCAGATGGCGGCCAGCACGAAGCCGGCCGGCAGTTCCATCGGCACATCTTTCAGCGAATGGACAGCCAGGTGGGCGCGGCCCTCTTCCAGCGCGGTTTCCAGCTCTTTCACGAACAGGCCCTTGCCGCCAACCTTGGACAGCGCGCGGTCCAGGATCTGGTCGCCGAGTGTGGTCATGCCCAGCAGCTCAACTTGAAGTCCGAAACGGGCGACGAGCAGGTCGCGAACATGCTCGGCCTGCCACAGGGCGAGCCGGCTTTCACGGGTGGCAATGACGGTGGTTGCTTGCATGCGGCCGATGATAGCCAGCCGGCTTTTCCGTGCCAACCGGGCACGCAGATTGCAAGCACACGAGCCCACAAAACCGTAAGACAATCGGTAACCCAGTTACATCGCCTGGAGGCAAACATGCCGCGCACCACAACCGTTCGCACCAAGTCCGATCCCCGCACCAAATCCAGTCGCAGCGCGGCTGAAGGCGACGCCGCCGCCAAGAACAAGCCGCTGGTTGAAGATATCCGGTTACTGGGTCGCATCCTGGGCGATGTGATCCGCGAACAGGAAGGCGCGGCCGCTTTCGACCTCATCGAACGGGTGCGCCAGCTGTCGGTGGCCTACCGCCTGAAGGCCGACGCCAGCGCCGGCCGCGTGCTCGACCGGCTGCTGAAAAACCTGTCGGCGGAACAGACCATCACGGTCATCCGCGCCTTCAGCTACTTCAGCCACCTGGCCAACATCGCCGAAGACCGCCACCACGTGCGCCGCCGCGCGGTGCACGAGCTGGCCGGCAACCTGCAAGAAGGCTCGCTGGCCCTGGCCTTCGACCGCCTGCACCGCGCCGACCACCGTGCGGCGGACATCGCCCAGACGCTGGCCACGGCCTACATCTCGCCGGTGCTGACGGCCCACCCCACCGAGGTGCAGCGCAAGAGCATCCTGGACGCCGAGCGCGCGGTGGCCAAGCTGCTGGGCGAACGCGACGACTTGCCCGCCGCCGCCGACCCGGGCAGCAAGCGCGCCGACAACGAAGCGCTGATGCGCGCCCGCGTCACCCAGCTGTGGCAGACGCGCATGCTGCGCACCGCCAAGCTGACCGTCGCCGACGAGGTGGAAAACGCGCTCAGCTACTACCCCAGCACTTTTCTGCGCGAAATTCCGCGCCTCTACCGCGACATCGAACGCGCCCTGCCCGGCCACGACATCGCCAGCTTCCTGCGCATGGGCCACTGGATAGGCGGCGACCGCGACGGCAACCCCAACGTCACCGCCGCCACGCTGCGCCATGCGCTGTCGCGGCAATGCGAAGTGGCGCTGCGTTTCTACCTGACCGAGGTGCACGAACTGGGCGCCGAACTGTCGATCAGCGGCGGCCTGACGCCCATCACACCCGCCATGCAAGCCCTGGCCGACGGCTCACCCGACCAGAACGTCCACCGCCAGGACGAACCCTACCGGCGGGCACTGATCGGGATGTACGCCAGGCTGGCCGCCACGCTGCAGCAACTGACCGGCACCGCTGCACTGCGCCACGCGGTGGCCCCGCAAGACCCCTACGCCAGCCCCGAGGCTTTCCTGGCCGACCTGCAGGTCATCGAGGCTTCACTGGTGGCCCACCACGCAGCCGCCCTGATCGGCCCGCGCCTGGCGCCCTTGATGCGCGCCGTGCAGGTCTTCGGCTTCCACCTGGCCACGCTGGACCTGCGGCAGAGCAGCGACAAGCATGAAGCCGTGGTGGCCGAACTGCTGCGCACCGCGCGCGTGGAGGCCGACTACAGCGACTTGAGTGAAGAAGCACGCCGCGCCTGCCTGCTGCGCCTGCTGGGCGACGCCCGCCCGCTGCGCGTGCACGGCGCCGTGTATTCGGCGCTGGCGCAAGACGAACTGGAGATTTTCGAAACCGCCCGGCGCTCGCTCGCCAGCTACGGCCACAACGCCATCCGCCACTGCATCATCAGCCACACCGAAGAGGTGTCGGACCTGCTGGAAGTGTTGCTGCTGCAGAAGGAAACCGGCCTGCTGACCGGCACCCTGGACGCTGCGGCGAAAGCCGCGCTGATCACCGTGCCGCTGTTCGAAACCATAGGCGACCTGCGTCGCAGCGCGGCCATCATGCGCGACTTCTACGCCCTGCCCGGCGTCACGCCGCTTGTGATGGCCAGCGGCGCCGAACAGGACGTGATGCTGGGCTACAGCGACAGCAACAAGGATGGCGGCAGCTTCACCAGCAACTGGGAGCTCTACCGCGCCGAGACCGCGCTGGTGGCCCTGTTCGACGATATCCGCAAGGCCAACGCCATCACGCTGCGCCTCTTCCACGGCCGCGGCGGCACCGTGGGCCGTGGCGGCGGCCCCAGCTACCAGGCCATCCTGGCCCAGCCCCCGGGCACGGTGAACGGGCAGATCCGCCTGACCGAACAAGGCGAGGTCATTGCCAGCAAATACGCCCACCCCGAAATCGGCCGGCGCAACCTGGAAACGCTGGTCGCCGCCACGCTGGAAGCCACGCTGCTGCACCCGACGAAAACCGCGCCCAAGTCCTTCCTGGAAGCGGCCGACGCCATCAGCGACGCCAGCTTCAAGGCCTACCGCAAGCTGGTCTACGAAACACCGGGCTTCACCGACTACTTCTTCGCCGCCACGCCCATCCGCGAGATCGCCGGGCTGAACATCGGCAGCCGCCCGGCCAGCCGCAAGGCCACCCGCGCCATTGAAGACCTGCGCGCCATCCCGTGGAGCTTTTCCTGGGGCCAGTGCCGCATGGCGCTGCCGGGCTGGTGCGGCTTCGGCTCGGCCATCGAGGCCTTTCTGGGCAACCCCGAGGGCGCCAAGGGCGGGGGCGACGACCGTGCCCAGCGCGTCGAATTGCTGCAGCGCATGCACAAGCAATGGCCCTTCTTCCGCACGCTGCTTTCCAACCTGGACATGGTGCTGGCCAAGAGCGATTTGCGCATCGCATCGCGCTATGTCGAACTGGTAGAAGACAAGGCCGTGGCCAAGCGCATCTTCAAGCTGTTGAAGGAAGAATGGCAGCGCTCATACGACGCTGTGGCCCTGATCACCGGCCAGACCGAACCGCTGCAGTCCAACCCGGCGCTGGCTCGCAGCATCGCCCACCGCTTCCCCTACCTGGACCCGCTGAACCACCTGCAGGTGGAACTGATGCGCCGCTTGCGCAACAGCAAAGAAGGGCAGGCCGGCGTGGAACGGCTGCAACGCGGCATCCATTTGTCGATCAACGGCATCGCGGCCGGGCTGCGCAACACGGGCTGACCCCCGCAAACGCGGGGTCAGCCCCGCGCATCCAAACGGGCGGCGGGCCCGTAGCTCCAGGGGCGCCCTCAGGCAACAGGCCGAGGGCGCACCAACCCACAGGAGTGAACATGCCTATTCCGAACTTCGCCCGCCACGCCATTGCCGGCGCCGCCTTCACGCTGGCCGCTGGCGACCGCCTGGTCGGCATCGACCTGCGGCCCAGCAACAACACCATTTACGGCGTCTCGTTGAGCAATGGCATCTAGACGCTGAACCCGACCACCGGCGCCGCCACCTTCGTGATGGCACTGACCGGCGCCACCGTGTCGCCCAGCCTGGCCTACGGTTTCGACTTCAACCCGGTGGCCGACTACGCGGGCGCGGCTTCGCTGCGCTTCGTCAGTTCGGCCGGCGCCAACCTGGCCATCAACGTGGCCACCGGCGTGGCCGGCAACACCGCCAACACCATCGCCAGCGGCTACACCAGCGTGGCCTACAGCAACTCGGGGCCGTCGGCACCGGCCAGCATGGCGCTGTACTGCATCGACAGCAAGAACGACACGCTGTCGGTGGCCAACACGGCCTTCAACACGCCGACCATCAGCCTGGTCGGCAACCTGGGCGTGGACGTGCTGAATGCCGGGGGCTTCG
>JAYVBO010000342.1:0-3420 GCA_043750435.1 Betaproteobacteria bacterium
GACATCGGCAGCGCCGAGTTGAAGTACAGCAGCGTGAAGGGCAAGAACCCCTTCGCTGACAAGCGCGTGCGGCAGGCCATGAGCATGGCCATCGACCGTGCAGCCATCCAGCGCAACTTGATGCGCGGCCTGTCGATACCCGCCGGCATCCTGGTGGCACCTGGCGTCAACGGCAACACGCCCGACATCGACATACCCACCAAAGTGGACAGCGACGGTGCCAAGAAGCTGCTGGCAGAAGCCGGCTATCCGAACGGCTTCGAATTCCGCATGAACTGCCCGAACAACCGCTACGTGAACGACGAGGAAATCTGCCAAGCGGTGATCGCCATGTGGGCGCGCATCGGTCTGAAGGTGTCACTGGTGGCCGAGAACATGGCCACCTACAGCCAGAAGTTCCAGAACTTCGACACTTCGCTGTACCTGCTGGGCTGGGGCGTGGCCACCTATGACGCGCAGTACACGCTGCAGTCCATCGTGCGAACGCGCACCGGCGGCGCCGATGGCAACTTCAACTTCTCGCGCGTCAGTGACGCCCAGGTCGACAAGCTGATCGACGCGATGAAGACCGAAATCGACGTCAGCAAGCGCAACGCGCTGATCAAGGAAGCGCTCGTGCGGGTGCGCGACGAGGTGCTGGTCATCCCCATTCACCACCAGATGCGGCCGTGGGCGATGAAGGCCGGCGTGAGCACGGTACACCGCTCAGACGATCGGCCCGAAGCGCGTTTCACCAGCGTGCGCTGAACCCGCCGTTACGCCAACGACGAGGGGCCCGCGAGGGCCCCTTTTTCATGCGCTGACCCGTCAGCTTTCGAAGCGGCCTCAGCCGGCTGTGGCGCCCGGCACCACGCGCCCGCCCTGCATCAGCAGCTTGATGGTTTTCGCCGGGTCGCCCAGCAGCGTGGCGTCCTGCAGCGGGTCGCCGTCCACCATCAGAAAGTCGGCATAAGCGCCGGCCACGATCTGGCCGATCTGGCCTTCTCGCTTCATCAACCGGGCGGCATGGATGGTGGCACTTTGCAGGATCTGCAGCGGCGTCTGCACGGCGCTGCGCAGCGCGAATTCGGTGGACTGACGGGCATGCATGTGGCCCAGCAAGTCAGTGCCGAAGACCACCGTCACGCCTTCAGCCTGGGCCAGGGCAATGGCCTCAGCGCCGCGCGACTGCACGTAGGCCAGCTTGTCCAGCATCTCGGCCGACCAGCCCAGTTGCGCGCCCTCGTCAGCCAAGGCTGCGTAGGTGGCCAAGGTGGGCACCAGGTAGGCGCCGTGGCGCTTCATTTCGCGCACCGTGGCCTCGTCGATGAGGTTGCCGTGTTCGATGCTGCGCACCCCGGCCTGCACCGCGCGCGTGACGGCACGCGGCGAATAGGCGTGAGCCAGCGCGTAGAGGTTGGCCGCCTCGGCTTCTTCAACCGCCGCGCAGAGTTCTTCCATCGAGAACTGCGTGCCGTCGATGGGGTCGGTCGGGCTGCTGACCCCGCCACCGGCCATGATCTTGATTTGGTTGGCGCCCTGGCGCACCTGCTCGCGCACGGCACGGCGCACTTCGCCCACACCGTCGGCCACGGCACCCAGCAGGGCCAGCCCGGCGCAGGCGCAGTACATCTCGCTGCGCACGCCGCGCGGGCGCATGTCGGCGTGGCCACCGGTCTGGGTGATGGGCTGTACGCTGATGAACAAACGCGGCCCTTCGTACAGCCCGCGCGCCACGGCGGCCTGCAGGCCCCAATCGGCGCCGGCCGCGTCGCGCACGCTGGTGAAGCCGCGGCGCAGCATGGCGGCCATCAGCTGCGAGGACTCGGCACCCGTCAACGAAGCCGGCTGCAGCGCCAGGCCTGGCAGGTCATGCGAGGTGGCCGAGACGTGGACATGGGCGTCGATCAAGCCCGGCAGCACGACGCGCCCTTCCGCGTCGATGGTGCGCCCGACCTCGTGGACTTCGATGGCCTCCTGCGTCACCGCGACAAAGCGGTCACCCTCGATGACGATGGTGCTGCCCGGCCGCAGCACGCCTTCGGCGCTGTCGAAAACGGTGGCGTTGATGACGAGTTGGCGCATGCGGGTCAGCCCAGGCGCGTGCGGGCGGCGGCGTATTCGCGCTTCAGGCGGGCGACCATCTCAGCGGCGGGCACGATGCCCTTCACCGCGCCTATGCCCTGGCCACAGCCCCAGATGTCCTTCCAGGCCTTGGACTTGCTGCCCTCGCCACCACCGAAGTTCATCTTGCTGGGGTCGCTTTCGGGCAGGTTCTCGGGGTCCATGCCGGCGCTGCGGATGCTGGGCTTGAGGTAGTTGCCGTGCACGCCGGTGAACAGATTGCTGTAGACGATGTCGTCGCTGTTGCTGTCGACGATGCACTGCTTGTAGGCCTCAGACGCGCGGGCTTCGACGGCGGCAATGAAGGCCGAACCGATGTAGGCGAAGTCGGCACCCATGGCCTGCGCGGCCAGCACCGCGTCGCCAGTGCTGATGGAACCACTGAGCGCCAGCGGGCCGTCGAACCACTCGCGGATTTCCTGCACCAGCGCGAAGGGGCTCTTCACGCCGGCGTGGCCGCCCGCACCGGCGGCCACGGCGATCAGACCGTCAGCGCCCTTCTCGATGGCCTTGTGGGCGTAGGCGTTGTTGATGATGTCGTGCAGCACGACGCCGCCCAAGCTGTGTACGGCCTCGTTGATGTCGGTGCGCGCGCCCAGGCTGGTGATGACGATGGGCACCTTGTACTTGGCGCAGACCTGCATGTCGTGCTCGAGCCGGTCATTGGTCTTGTGCACGATCTGGTTGATGGCGTAGGGCGCCGACAGCTGCTCAGGGTGGGCCGCGTCCCAGGCGGCCAGGGTCTCGGTGATTTCGGCCAGCCAGTCGTCCAACTGCGCAGCCGGGCGGGCGTTCAGCGACGGCATGGCGCCGACGATGCCGGCCTGGCACTGCGCAATGACCAGTTGCGGGTTGCTGATGATGAACAATGGCGAGCCGATGACGGGGAAAGGCACGCGTTGCAGAACGGGGGGCAAAGCCATCAGAAAGACTCCAGTGCGAGAGCGGTAACAGCGTCGGACCCGTCGACGATGCTGTCGCGCAGGCCGGTCGCCTTGTTGAGGATGTGGTCGCCGTAGAAGCGCGCGGTGGCGATCTTGGCTTTCATGAATTCGACGTCTTGCCCTTCGGCCAAACGGTCTTCGGCGGCCATCAGGGCGCGCGCCATCTGCCAGCCGCACATCACGGTGCCGCTGAGCATCAAGTAGGGCACGCTGCCGGCGAAGACGGCGTTGGGGTGGGCCTTGGTGTTGCCGGCGACGAAGTCGACGGCGTCCAGAAACGCCAGTCGGCCCGCGCCCAATCGTTGGGCCATCGTCTGGCACGCGGCGCTGCTGCGCGCGGCCAGTTCGGCTTCCGTTGTTGCAATCTGCGCGG